>JBIISH010000208.1:0-3899 GCA_044341115.1 Candidatus Nanopelagicales bacterium | reverse complement strand
GTGCTATCGATAGCAGCACGGTCCTCTTTGCTGGTTTAGCCGGACTACTCGCCGGCGCTTTTTCCATGGCTGCCGGGGAGTACGTCAGCATGGCTAGCCAGCGCGATCTGTATAACCGCGAAATCGAAATGGAAGCCCGCGAGCTCGCGGAGAAGCCTGAAGAAGAACAGAAAGAACTTGAACTCATCTACCGAGCCAAAGGGCTTCCTAAGGAAGATGCAGCACGAATTGCAGCAGTCATTATGGCTGATCCAAAAACTGCACTCGACACTCTCGCCCGAGAGGAACTTGGCCTTGACCCAGACGAACTCGGCTCCCCCACCAAGGCGGCGGCGTCGAGCTTTGCTGCATTTGCAATCGGTGCATCGGTCGTGGTGATTCCCTACCTATTCCTCACTGGGGTGCCCGCGCTGGTACTGGCGATCGCTCTCTCTGTGCTCTCGTTGATCGTGATCGGCGGACTCGTCGGCAGGTATTCCGGACGCGGCGTGGTGTTTTCAGCAATGCGGCAATTGGCATGGGGCGTCGGCGCTGCCGCTGTTACCTACATCGTAGGTAGCCTCATTGGCGTCAATGTCGGCTAGCGAACATTCACGTCCGTGAGCCCAGAACCCTCCGCCAGGCGGTTGCTTGCGGCATCAGGATCACTCACCACCACGGCCACCAAAGTCATGGAGGAAGGCCTTCCATGGTTTCGGGAACTTGGTCCGCAGGAGCGTTCATGGGTAACCCACGTTGCTCAGGCGGGCATCCGCGCTTTCCTTGATTGGTACGACGCTCCCGGGCAACGCATTGAACTGACCTCCGATGTTTTCGGTGCTGCCCCTCGCGATTTGACCCGGGTTATTTCCCTCGAGCAGACGGTTGCCTTAGTACGCACCACGATCGGCGTGGTCGAGTCTGCAGTTGAAGAGCTCGTGGAACCCGAGGACCGTCCGGCACTTCGCGAGGCGATACTGCGTTACTCCCGCGAGATTGCGTTTTCAGCGGCTGAGGTCTACGCGCGAGCTGCAGAGTCACGCGGCGCATGGGACGCCCGCCTTGAAGCGCTGATCGTCGATGCATTACTGCGCGATGAAGTCGATGATTCACTAGCAGGCCGGCTGGCAGCACTGGGCTGGACCGGGCTTGGCAACACCATGGTGATCGCCGGATCTTCGCCAAGTACTGACACGCAGGGCGCCCTCGACATCTTGCGTCGAGCAGCAACCCATCACGCCATGGAACTTGTGAGCGGCATTCACGGCTCAGTGTTAATCGCTGTGGTCAGTACTGCCACCGAACCAGACCGGACCGCCCGCCTGCTCGCTCCACACTTCGGTGCTGGGCCGGTCGTGTATAGCGGAGTCGGCCCAGGAATCGCATCCATCGCTCAGGCGGCCCGGGCCACAATCACCGGTCTGCACGCCGCTCATGCCTGGCCAGCAGCGCCCCGCCCGATCAGTACCCATGACCTGCTGCCCGAGCGAGCACTGGCCGGTGACTCTGCCGCAGTCGCTGAGTTGACCTTGACCGTCTTTCTACCTCTGGCCCAAGAACCGGCTCTTCTCGAGACCGCTGCCACGTACCTGGAACGAGCTGGATCGCTCGAGGCCACTTCCCGACTCCTGTTCATCCACCCGAATACCGTGCGATACCGCCTCAAGCGGATTGCGGAAACCACGGGCTGTGCCATCACGGAGCCGCGAGGGTCCTTCACCGTTCGAGTGGCACTAGTCCTTGGGCGGCTCTCCGAGGAACCGCCCACAAATTTGTAGGTTTCCTACAGTAAAGTGGGCAAGACCTTGGGGCGGAGCACACCCCCGCTTTGTACTAATCCACGGAAGGCTGTGCGTGTGCTTGTAGTCGTCGCCCCAGGACAGGGCTCCCAGTCCACCGGATTTCTCAACCCATGGCTCGATCTACCTGGATTTCGGGATCGACTCGAGTGGCTTTCCCTGGTGAGCGGGGTAGATCTCATCGCCCATGGCACCACCTCCGACGCTGACACCATTCGCGATACGGCGATAGCTCAGCCGCTCATCGTGGGATCTGGCCTCGTTACATTGCTGTCCCTCTTTCCCCACCCTTCGGGTGCCTACTCGGCCATTGGCGCCGGCGCGGGCCATTCGGTTGGTGAAATCACTGCAGCCGTAGGTGCTGGGGTGCTCACCGCCGAGCAGGCGATGGTCTTTGTTCGCGAGCGCGGAAACTCAATGGCGCGCGCCGCAGCCATCACCGACACCGGTATGAGTGCGGTTCTTGGTGGGGATGAAGAGGTAGTCACGAGCGCCGCGCAGGCCGCTGGTCTCACCTGCGCCAACATGAACGGTGCAGGTCAAATCGTGGTGGCCGGAACCATGGAGCAACTCGCAGCCTTCACAGCCAATCCACCCGAGGGTGCTCGAGTGCGCCCGCTCGAGGTAGCAGGCGCTTTCCACACAATCCATATGGAACCCGCGGTTGGCGTTCTTGGTCGCATCAGCAATGCCATCACCACACACGATCCGCGCATCCGTTTGATTTCCAACACAGACGGCGAAGTTGTGCACGACGGCCGCGAAGTACTGCGCCGCCTCGTTCACCAGGTGAGCCGGCCCGTGCGCTGGGACCTGTGCATGCAAACGATGAGGGACCTCGGCGTCACTGCCGTCATCGAAATTCCACCCGCAGGAACACTCACCGGCCTGATCAAACGGGCGATACCTGGAATTGAAACGCTGGCGCTGAAGACTCCTGATGACCTTCACCAAGCATGGCGCATGGTGCAAGAACATGGCACCCAATCGGTCCTGGAATCCAGCCCCACCTGGCGGTTACTCGTGGCCCCGGCTAAGGGCACTTTCAAACTGGTCTCGGCCGCAGAAGTGGGTGGGGAACTCGCACCCGATGCAGTCATCGGCAGCGTTGACACACTCCGCGAAAGTTCTCCTGTACTGGCTCCGCACGGCGGAATCATCGTCGAGTGGCTTGTGCACGATGGCGATCCGGTTTCTCCAGGCCAACCACTAGTTCGCCTCCACCCTCTTGCTCAGGCGGCCCATTCATGACCATCGCTCTTGCTCAGACCACCAGCACGGTAGGCACCAGAATTCTGTCTATTGGCAGTTACCGACCCCCGCGAGTCGTTACCAATGCTGAGATTTGCACGCGGATTGATTCCACCGACGAATGGATTCAAGAACGTTCTGGCATCGTCGAACGTCGCTGGGCAGCACCGGATGAGAGCGTCGTTGACATGGCAACGACAGCAGCCGAACGAGCATTGGCAACATCGGGAATTCCAGCTGAAGAACTTGGCATGGTCATTCTCGCCACGGTCACACATCCCTATGTGACCCCCTCAGCCGCCGCTGAAGTTCAGGATCGAATCGGAGCAGCCAATGCTGCATCAATGGACCTCTCGGCCGCTTGCGCGGGCTTCAGCTACGCCGTTGCTCTCGCATCAGACTTGGTGCGTTGTGGCACCTGCAGATATGTGCTCGTCGTTGGTGTCGAAAAGTTGAGTGACTGGATCGATCTCGACGACAGAGGCACGGCTTTCCTCTTTGCTGACGGTGCGGGTGCTGTCGTCATTGGGCCATCCGACATGCCAGGGATCGGGCCGGTCGTGTGGGGCTCTGACGGCTCGCAGAAAGACGCCATCAACATGACGCAATCCTTCATTGATTACCGCAATGTGGGTGGCGAGATTTTCCCGGCGCTCACGATGCAAGGTCAACAAGTGTTTCGGTGGGCTGTCACGGAGATGTCTAAGGCCGCGCAGGCCGCGCTCGACGCCGCTGGCATCACCATAGATCAGCTTGACGCGTTCATCCCGCACCAAGCCAACAACCGAATCACCGACGCGCTCGTTCGCGCACTCGCGCTGCCCGACACCGTGGCTGTTGCTCGTGACATCACCCACATGGGAAATACCT
>JBIISH010000206.1:0-3905 GCA_044341115.1 Candidatus Nanopelagicales bacterium | reverse complement strand
ACTCCCCCACACAATGAGCCCGGCGACCACACCCCCTAGTGCACCCGCCACATTCATGGCGAGGTCGGAAAGGCCCTGGACTGCTGGACGCTCCGTTGGCTCCGTTTCGTCGGTGACCATGGTCGAGCCGGCAATGAGGGTTCCCGACCAACCCAGGCCAAGGAGGAAGAGCCCGATCCCCAAAATCACGACGTTGTCAGCGGGGGCGGCGGCACAGATCAGGCACGCAGCCACCAGAACTCCGATGCTTACCGCCGTGATCTGGATGCGGCCGTAGCGATCTACGGCCCAGCCAACCACGGGCGAGAACGCATACATTCCGGCGATATGAACGCTGATGACTAAACCAATCAGCTGGAGTGTCACGTCAACGTGAGCCATATGGACGGGGGTCATCACCATGACCATCACCATGACTACGTGTCCAATGGAAATGATGGCGATTCCCAATATCGCTCGGGGCCTTGACCGCAGATGCTCGATTCCATCTCGCAATCGCGGTTTCACCGTAGAACCACCGGCAGCCTCGCGATGGCCCGAAGCAAGCAAATATGGGTCTGGTCGAAGGAATAGGAATAGAACGAGCGCCGCTGCAGCAAGCGCTACACCGGTCACCAGATATGGCCCGGAAAGTTGAGGTAGGCCCAAACGAAGTCCGAGTAGACCGCTCGCATTAAGCAAATTTGGACCGAGAACTGCACCGATCGTTGCCGCCCACACCACCCACGAGAGCGCTTTGGCCCTGGATGTAGGCGTTGCCAGGTCTGTTGCTGCGTATCGGGCTTGGTAACCCGCTGCGGATGCAACTCCCACCAGCAGGCAACCACCGTAAATCAGAATGAGAGACCTTGTCACCGCGCCACCGATGACGATTGCAGCGCCAACTGCCCCGATCCCATAGCCAGTCGCAAGGGCAGGACGTCTGCCCTTGCTTAGAGCGATCCGCGCCAGCGGTAGCGCCAAAAGTGCAGCACCCAACACCCCAAAGGTTTGAGCAATTCCCGCCGCCGCTTCTGAATCACCTATTGAGGCTGCCAGAAGTGCACCAGCCGGGATTGAACCGGCAACGGCAATGCCGCCTAGCACCTGCCCTGCGGATAGCACACGAACTGAGCGACGCTGGACTACTTCCGCGTACTCAGCTCGGCTTTCAGCGCTCACATCCGCAGGTGCTGTCATGACGGTGATCCGGACCCTTTCCCATGTTCCAATTGCGCACCCAAAGCTGAGCGAACTGCGCTGTCATCTTGCGGCAGACCCAGTTCGGAAAAGGCCTCAAGAACCAAGTTCTGATCAGTTGACCACTCCTCGTGCCTGAGGAGACGCGAGCGATTGCCGCCAACTAATACTCGGGATACATCTTCATGAGCCTTTTCTAACCATTGGCGGGTAGTGCGGAGGACTTCGATGGCTTCTGGGTTATCTGGCCACCAACCGCTCTTGGCCGTCTGAACTTCATCACGAACGTTGAAAATGAATCGGATCCCAGGGAAAATTGTGTTGAGGAATAGCAGGTAGTCGAGCAGCTGCTCGTAGTCCTCGAAGTGCCCAGGTTCATAACGCACTTCCTTGAAACCGATCCACTTTGTTCCGGCCCGCGGACGAAGGATGTGATCGATGACGTGCTCACGAAGGTGAGCCACAGTCTCGCGCGGATCGAGTTTGGCAGTGCCAAACCACGGGTGCCCAGGACGGCCCGCATGGTGCCGATCGGCGGAGGCCGCGATCGCACGAGAGTAGAGGGCTAGTCCTCGAAGTGCGCTGTAGTTTTCGCCTCGGATGAGAACACCGGGCAAAGCATTGAGGGCCGATTGGAGCGCGGTGCTGCCCGTTCGTCCATAGGTGATGATGGTGAGATAGGACAGGTCTCGAGACACGGCCTCAACTTAGACCAGCGTTGAGGGAACTTCGACCGACTCACAGACTGCCCGCCAGATTTCACGGGTTTCTACCCCTGCAGCGATCGCGTCCATCACGGTCAAGCCGATACCTGGCAGGACAACGTCGCGAGCCCATGAATGCGCATAGAGCGGGCCCAGGGTCACCTCAAGGCGCTCCCAGAAATCAGTGAGACGCATCAGTGCGAACTACAGAATGTGGAGGGCGCTTAGGAGACGTACTCGGCTAGGAGACGTACTCGGCGCGGGCAACCTGATTGCTCACCGATGCCAAAACATCGGACAGTGGAACCTCGAGTGCATCACAAATGGCGGCGAGTAACTCCGAAGAGGCCTCTTTTTGACCGCGCTCGACCTCAGAAAGGTAACCCAAAGAAACGGAGGCGGCACCAGATACATCGCGCAAAGTGCGACCTTGATCTTGCCGACGACGACGGAGCTCATCACCGATCACCTGACGAAGAACGATCATTACTGCCTCCCTATCCGAACCCACCCTAACCCCACCCGCCCTCTGGCGCTCACGGACGGGTAAATCGTCTCACTGCCTCATTCAACGCACGGGAGCCACGAATTATTCCCGGCCCAGTTCCCCATCTAAGAGTCTGAGCGCTTCTAGGACGGCGCTGCCCCTGATCGCTTGACGACCGCCAGAGAACTGAAAATGGGCGCTACGCCCTTTCCCACCCCCGGCTATCGCAATCCACACCGACCCCACAGCAGCACCGTCATGCGGATCTGGCCCCGCCACCCCGGTTGTACCCACACCGAAATCGGCGCCCATTCGACGGAGTGCTCCCTGCGCCATTTCGATAGCTACCTCTTCAGACACCAGCCCATGGGCAAGGGCCTCTTCGGTCACGCCAAGGACATCTCTTTTGAGGTCGGGTTGGTAGGCGATTACGCCACCTCGCAGAACAGCAGATGCGCCCGGAACGGTAGCTAGTGCAGAAGCAACCCATCCCGCTGTTAACGATTCCCCGGTTGCAACAGTCCGCCCCGATTGTCGTGCTTTGGCGATCACCTGTTCAGCAAGTTCATTAATGCCTGTCACGTTGTCCCTGCCAAACCTCGCTGAACAGATCTGATCTGTCGGAAATAGTCGAACCCGGTGATGACCGTCACCACAAGCGCGGCCCCCATCATCAGGTGCGACGCCAGTTCCCAGCCAGAGACTGGGACCACGGCTAGGTACATCGTGATGGCGATGGTTTGCAAAAGCGTTTTCAGCTTGCCACTCCGCGAAGCGCCAATCACAACATCGCGCGCGACCTTGAGTCTCATCACCGTGATGAGCAACTCTCGCGCGAGGATCACGATCGTCACCCACCACCACAGGTCGCCCATCCACGACAGTCCGATTAGAGCGACACCAATGAGTGCCTTATCTGCGATGGGGTCTAACAATGCGCCCAGTGGCGTTTCTAACCCGCGCCTACGGGCCAATTCCCCATCAAGTAGATCCGTCAAAGAGGCAGCGAGAAAGACGACGGCTGCGAAGTCTCGCGCGCCCGTGCTGCCTTGGCTGCCCAGATACATGAGCCAACCAAGGAGTGGAACGCAGGCTAAGCGCAGCGCGGTGAGCACGTTGGCCACGTTGACGTTGCCAGGTCTTTGTGCTCGATCGGGTTTCACTCGCCCTCCGCCACCTGCTCGCACAGCAGGTCTAGTCCAGCGCAATCAATGACCCGCGCCTGCACGATCGAGCCAACCAGCGGAGGCCGCGACGTTGTTCCGGAAGGCGAGCTGACAATCGACTCGGCGTCGTCTGGACCCTGATGGCCTGCACGGCCGGTAGCTACCCATTCACCGTCAGAGGTATCCACTTCTTCGATGAGCACCTCGACGATCGATCCGATGCGATCCTCAGCCCGCTGGGCCATGAGCTCCTCAGCCAGAGTGGTGATCATTTTCACTCGAGCGTTGACTACCTCAATGGGAACCTTGTCAGTAAAGGTGAAAGCCTCAGTTCCATCTTCGTCGCTATAAACAAACACGCCAAAATCG
>JBIISH010000205.1:0-3907 GCA_044341115.1 Candidatus Nanopelagicales bacterium | reverse complement strand
TGAGCGCATCTAGACCAAATGCATCGATTGGGCCAAAGGCGCCGGCACCTTCAATGCGATCAGACATTGCGGCAGCCCACGAGAGAAGATCAGCTGTGAGGTCGTATCCGTTGGGGCCTTCCACGCGCACATTGGCAAGTTCTCTGCCGACACCATCGAGGGTGCGAGCAACGATGATCGAGATCGCATCAGCTCGCTCAGCAGGAGTCGGGCCATCACCGGTGTTCTCTTGAGACTTTTTCGTCAGCATTTCTAGAGTTGTTGAACCAACGCCGGGAACCTTTGCAGCAGTCGCAGCTGCGGCGATACCCGCACTCGCGGCGCCTGACATGGATCCACTCCAGCCGAGGAATACACCCACGTCATCAAGCTTTGGATCGATTCGGGGCAGAGCGAATTGTTCGGTAGCTCCAACAGCAATCGCGTCGCGCATTTTTCCGTTGCCGATGTCAAACGAGGCGACAGCTGGCTTGCCCTTGCTGGTCGCCAGGACGCCACCCAAATATTCATATGACGGCTGCATGACCGCGGCCATCATGCTGGCTTTTGTGCCACTACTCATCCCGAAACCACCGCGCACAAAGTAGCCAATCTCTACGCGACGGGCTAAGCCTTCAGACTGTGCAAGGGCAAGCGCACCGGCAAGGTTGCCGGGAACAAAGTCATAGCCAAACGCGGTGAGGAGACGGGCGCCAGCCTGCTCGGCGAGGGGGCCGTACTCCTCGAAGACCCGGCGGATGAATGCACCCTCGCCCGTTGAGTCGATGTACACGCAGCCAGCGTCGACAGCGGCTTCGATTGCGGGATTCCCGATGAGGGAGAACGGGCCAACTGTGGAAATCAGAACGTCGTCACGTGACGTGAGCAGAGCTCGAACCGAGGCCGGATCGTTGATGTCGGCGACCTGCCAGGTGGGGGCGGCTCCGCTGGGTGCCAGCGGGGTGAGCGCCGCGACAACTCCAGTGAGTGCCTCCGCTGAGCGGCCAGCCAGGACCGGAGCCATGCCAGCCCGGGTGAGTGCCTCCGCCGTGATGCGTCCTGTGTAGCCGGTGGCTCCAAAGAGCACGAATCGTCGAGACATGTGCAAGACCGTAGCCCACTCAAGCGGCGCGGGCACTACACTCAATTCACTATGTCTCACGCGTTCTGGCATCCCTTCGCCGATATGTCCGCTGTTGCGGGCAACGACTTTGTTATTGCATCAGGCCACGGCGCTTATGTGACCGGGGCCGATGGGCGTGACTACCTCGATGGCACCGCCGGGCTCTGGTACTGCAACGTGGGTCACGGGCGCACGGAGATCGCTGCTGCCGTCGCTGCTCAAATGTCCAAAATCGCCTCCTATTCCAACTTCGGTGATCTTGCAACGCAGTCCACTCTCGAGCTGGCCGATCGCCTCGCTGAGCTGGCGCCGATGGCTGATGCGCGCATCTTCTTCACCAGTGGCGGATCTGACGCTGTCGATACCGCCGTGAAGTTAGTGCGCAAATATTGGATTCTGGAGGGTCAACCGACTAAGCAGATCATCATTACGCGAACCCGCTCGTATCACGGGATGCATTTTGGTGGAACGTCACTTAGTGGGATCCCGGCCAACAAAGACGGTTATGGCGAACTCGATCCGCATGTGAGAAACGTTGCGTGGGATGACCCCTGGGCACTTGCCAAAGAGATCGACGACATTGGTGCCGATCGCGTTGCGGCTTTTTTCTGCGAGCCGATCATTGGTGCCGGCGGGGTATACCTGCCACCGGAGGGCTATCTCGCTGAAGTCCGGGCAATGTGCCGAGAGCGCGATGTGCTCTTTGTGACGGATGAAGTGATCTGTGGATTTGGTAGAACGGGTTCCATGTTCGGTTCAACATTGTGGGACCTCGATCCAGACATCATGCTCACTGCAAAAGGACTGACATCTGGCTATCAGCCCATGGGGGCGGTTTTCGTGTCGGGCAAAGTTGCTGAGCCATTTTGGAATACCCCCGGACTCGTATGGCGGCACGGTTACACGTACTCCGGGCACGCGAGTGCAGCAGCTGCTGCCATGGCCAACCTGGACATCATCGAGCGCGAGGGTCTGGTCGCGCGGGTCGCAGATCTTTCGCTGGCGCTCTCAGGTGCCCTCGCGCCGTTGCGTGGGCACTCGTGGGTGAGTGATGTGCGCAGTGGCGTAGGGCTACTCGGTGCCGTGACCATCGACCCGACAGTTTTGGCAGAAGACCCAACCATTCTTGGACGATTGATGTTCGCTACCCGCTCGCGCGGAGTGATCCTGCGACCGCTCGCGGATGGCTCGATGCAGATTTCTCCGCCATTTGTGATTGACCGTGATGAGCTGAAGATGATCGGTTCAGCATTGGATGAATCCCTCACTGAACTGGGCTCGGTTAATACTCCGCGGGCTCAACTCGATGTTGATGTGCTACCCGAACAAACGCGCGACGATGCTGGCGGTTTTGACTCTCTCGATGCAATGCTGCGCGCTGAAGTTCCCCCGCATCACCGCGTTTGAACCTGAGTACGAATAAACCTTTCGTTCGCACTAATGGCTAGTTGCTCTTGCCTTCTGCGAGTAGGTCGCGGATTTCACCGAGGAGCTTCACGTCAGCGGGTGTGGCATCAACGTCGCCCTGACCTGTGCGCTGGCGGTACTTGTTCATCGGCACAACAAAAACGAAGTAAATGACAGACAGAGTGATGACGAACGTGATTACTGCGTTGATCAGTGCAGTGAAATCAATGACCTGACCATTGATGGTGACCGTTCCTACGTCGACTCCACCGCCGAGAAAGATCCCCACGATCGGTGAAATAAGTGCTTCAGAAAAGGTGCCGATCAAGGAAGCGAACGCAGCGCCAACTACAAAAGCAACGGCAAGGTCAATGACATTTCCGCGAAGGACAAATGCTCTGAATCCCTTGATCATGGTGGCGCTCCTTCTGACTGCATGGTTGGCGTACCTCGAATAATGACAGCCACACCGCTATTAATTGCTGAACTCAGCGCAAGAGTCGTGCCAAGTGTCTGGTCAACAGCCACCACGAGAACTGACGGATTGCTCACTCCAGTTGTGATCGGGATGCGCAGCACCCTGGCCGAGGTCGCTAGAACTGCAGGAACACCCTCAGATGTGGTCGCTACAAGATCGATGAGATCCCCGACGCTCAGAGCTGATGCAGAGGAGGGTGAAGAGAGAGTGACCGGCACTGCGACTTCGCCGGTCCGAAGACTGTCAGAGATGCGATTTTCGCTCAGGAGAACCGTAGGTGCGGGAGATTGTTGAAGTGACGTCAAGGCGAAAAGCACGCCGAGACCGGCCACTGTTGCGGCAACGATTCTCCGATGACGCCGCAGCGCGCGGGCGACCTTGGGAAAGCGCGCGGCCAGGTGAGAAAGTGGCCGCATTTGCCTGACGCTAGGCGGGTTTGTCGATCATGTCGAACGGCTATCCACAGCCTGACACTCACACAGCCTGACGGTTAGGTTGTGGAGGCGGGCTTCTTCGACTCCGTTTTTGCAGGGGCGCTCGTCGTTGTGCTGGGGGCGCTCGTCGTTGTGCTGGGGGTACTCGTGCTGCTACTTGTGTCGGCCTTCTTGGATTCTGACTTGGGAGCAGTCGTGCTGCTCGAGCTGCCGGTGCCGCTCTCGCCAGACGAACGCGAATCAGTTCGATAAAACCCGGAGCCCTTGAAGACGACGCCGACGCCCGTGAAGAGTTTGCGAATGGGGGAGTGACCACATTCTGGGCACTCGGTCAGGGTTGCGTCGGTCATCTTTTGCACAACCTCATGGGTGGCGTCGCAACTCGAACACTCGTACTCATAGGTGGGCACAGATCCTCCTGAAAAAACCCCTCACGGAAAGAGTCAATATTAGCACTCGCGGGCTAGGAGTGCTAAATCGCGAGTT
>JBIISH010000016.1:0-13798 GCA_044341115.1 Candidatus Nanopelagicales bacterium | reverse complement strand
ACTGGCAACGGTGTCTCCCAGGAACATTGCGGCCAAAATCACCAGGAGGAATGCCGAAGAGAACGCCAGTCCACTGAGCGCGAAGTTCCACGGGCCAGACGCCAGGAGGCCGAAGACATCGAAGTCACCGTCGGCCAAGCCGCCGCCACCGGATGATGGGCCGAACAACACGGCCAGCGAAACGACGATCGGCAGAGCGATCACGAGTCCGAACGCGACGGCTGTGCGGCGGCGGCGGAGTTGGCGGATCAGCTCGACCCGAATGCTGAGCGTGTGCTGGGCGGAGTACCCCTTCATGAGCGATCCTCCTGCGTCAGTGGACCGGCGTTCACCAGGTGATCGGAGCCGACCAAGTCCATGAAGACGTCTTCCAATTGCTGGCCCGAGCGGTCGGCGAGCAATTCGGCGACGGTGCCGGTTGCAGCAACCGTGCCACGGTGCATAACGACGACATGTGAACAGGTTTGCTCGACTTCGCCGAGTAGGTGCGAGGAGAGGATCACCGTTCGACCATCCTTCGCGTACTCACGCAGCACCTGGCGCATCTCTCGAATCTGGGGCGGATCGAGGCCATTGGTGGGCTCGTCCAAGAGCAGGAGATCGGGCATGCCGAGCATGGCCTGCGCGATGCCGAGACGTTGCTTCATCCCTTGGCTGTAGGTGCGGACCTTGCGATCGATCGATGGCCCGAGTCCAGCGATCTCCAGCACGTCATCGAAATACGCCTCGCCTGTTCGTCCGCTGGCCCGCCAGTACAAATCCAAGTTCTCCCGCCCGGACAGGTGCGGCAGGAAGCCTGGACCCTCGACGAACGCACCGATGCGGGACAACACCGGAGCACCAGGCGTGACGCGCTCGCCGAACACGAACACACTGCCCTCGGTCGGTTGGATCAACCCCATCGCCATGCGCATCGTCGTGGTCTTGCCCGCACCATTAGGGCCGAGCAGACCGAGCACCACGCCGCGCGGCACGGTGAAGTCAACCCCCGCAACAGCGCGCACCCCCTTGCCGAACTGCTTCACCAATCCCTCGATCACCATGGGGCTTTCGGTCAGATCGGATCGACGGGTGGAGCCAGAGAAGCGTGGGCGGAGGATCCACAAAGCGAGCACAACGACCGCCAACACCCCGAGCGCGATGATTGGCCAGGCCCAGATCGCAAGACCCTGTGTGCTGTCAGTGACGTCGACTTGCGGGATCACGAGGTTGGGGTCGGCCAGTGCAACGGTGTAGACCGCAGGTTCCACGGGGATGCGGAAGGCCTGATCGGTGGTGTTCACCGTCACGATGAGTCGGTTCCCCGCAGCAACGTCAGCGACGATGGCGGGCAGCACGATGTCGATGCGTTTCGGCGTTGGCCCCAATTCGACGTTCACTGGTGCAACGAGGCCATTCGGCAACACCAATGCCCCGGCGCCGGTTTGAATGCGGAGACCGACGAACAAGGTGGCTTGACGCGTGACATCGCTCGATACATCCAAGCTGACGCGGGATGAGCCGATGATCCGCGTGGGTTCACTCAATGGCTCTGATGTGAACGCAGCACTTTGGTTCGGAGCAAGTTGGGTTTCGAGCAGTGACAACACGCCGCCGAGCGAGCCGACACCCGGGAGTGAACTGACCGCAGCGGGAACGCCACCGGCAGGCGCCAAGATCCGCTGTGGGGGGCCAGCAACCGCGATGACCCGTTCAGAGTTTCCGAAAATCCCTGAATACTCAGGGCTGCTCAACACGTTGACGCTTGCTGATTCACGATCATCGAGTGCCGAACCCTGCACGAGCGATGCCTCGAAATCCAATGGAACTGCTGGCCCGTCCGCCAGATACGTCTGGAACCAGGATCGGGTCAAGGCCGTGAGCCGATCGGATTCATCCGCGCCACCGTCATGGCCTTGCCCGTGCCAGACGACCTTGACTGGCGTGTTCGGGTTCGCCGCGGTGATCTGCTCGGCGTTGGCATTCACCTGCGCGAGTGGGAAGAGTGAGTCCGCCTGACCGCCACCAAGCAATGTCGGCACTGTGATGCGGTCGGTGATGCTCGCGGGTGAGGACTGACGCATCAGGGTGCGCAATTCCTCGGAAACGGTTCCGTTCGTTGCCGCATCGGTGTATGCCGCGCACCATTCCGGCGAGAACCTGCCGCACAAATCCGCCTGCCCCTGCGGGGAATCCAGACCTGCGCTGAAGAAGAAAGAGGTCCACAGTTGCTTGTAGACACCCGGCACGTCGGTGTCGATCATGCTCTGTCCGAACAGCGATGACTCGAGGTCGTTCCACGTGATGTCTGCGGCGATCGCGTCTACACGCTCGTCGTAGCCGGCAGCCATCAAGGACAGCGCGCCGCCATAGGAGCCGCCCGCGACCCCCACGACGGGATCACCGGGTGCATCCGATTCCACAGTGAGCAAAGTCGCCAAGTAGTCGATGACGCGGGACGCGTCCTTGATCTCGAATTGGGGGGCGTTCATCGAAATGGTGCCGGTGGAATTTCCGAATCCGCGTGCGGTGTATGCGGCAACGACGAACCCGGCGTTCATCAGATCGATGGCTTGGTCGGTGACCGACTCCTTGCTGCCGCCGAAACCGTGGGCCAATATCACCGCGGGCGCAGGTGTGACCTGGGGGAGATAGATGTCGGCCGCCAGCTGAACGGGCGTCGGGTCGCTCGCAGATGTCGGTCCACCCTGGATCGTGATGGCGTTGGGATTTGACTCGGCGACGGCGGGTGCTGTCGGCAGCAGCGTCATGTGCAGGCCGATGAGGCCGACGCTGATTACGGTTGCCACAACGCGTAGTCGCTTAGTTAGTCGCGAATGGCCGCGGGATGGACTAACATGAACGGTGTTCACTTTATGACCCTGTCACGCAATATGAACATTGTCAACATAGGAGTGACATGAGTCGGAGTTACCACCACGGAGCACTGGCTGAGGCGATGGTCGACCAGGCCCTCAGCGAGGTTCGTGTGCATGGTGCCGATCAGGTATCCCTTCGGTCGATTGCTTCTGCGCTCGACGTGTCACCGAGTGCGGCATACAACCACTTCGCGGATAAGGATGATCTGCTGCGAGCTGTTGGATCGTGCGGCTTGGCCGCGCTCGATGAACGGATGGCTCGGGTAATCGCTGCTCATCCAGCCGATACTCCCGAAGCGGCGCGAGCTCGTTTTCTTGGACTTGGTCGGGCCTACTTGGCCTTCGCTATCGACGAAACGCACTTGTTTCAACTGACCTTTGGTCCGATCTGTGCGGTCAAGGAGATGACCCCCGAAGACACAGGCCCTTACAACAAGCTCACGACTGCGCTAGATGATCTTGACCGTTGGCGGAAGTTGAAACCTGGTATCCGTCCTGATCTTGACCTCATGGTGTGGGCGTCGACTCACGGGATGGCCACACTCCTCGTTGAGGGAGCAGTGCCACCGGAGAGTGTCGGTGCCTTCATCGATTCCATGGCGCGACTCGTCCTCGTCGAGGGTGCTGTGCCAGACGAACAGCTCGGGAGTGAATAACCAGACAGGAGTGACCCCATGAGTGATGCAACGAGATGGTTGGTTGCGTTCGCCTTCATGTCAATTCCCACAATCGCGTTCGGCGGTTACTTCCTGCTCTCCATCCTGAAGCGCCAGGTGGGAACGGAGAACATCACGGCAGTTCAGCGTGACTACTTCAGGGCTGGCCACGCCCACGCGGGAGTACTGGTGCTGGTGGCCATCGTCGGCCTCCTGGTTCTTGACTACTCGCGCTTCCCAGAGTGGGCCGTGTGGGTTCTGCGCATCGGGCTGCTCGTCTCACCCTTGCTCCTCTCGGGCGGGTTCTTCGGAGGTGCGCCGCGCACCGCCGACGGCCCGCCTGGGCCGCTCGTGAAACTCATCCCCATCGGTGCTGTCATCTTCGGTCTATCAACCTTGGGTGTCGGCTTGAGCCTGCTCATTTCGTTCTGATTCGACGAGGTGCGGTCCTGGAGGCGGATAGTGGGTGAATCTCCAGGGCGCGAACGTTTCCGCGTCGATGACGCGATACCACCGGGTGCGCGGTCGAACTGGCTGACGGGCGCGGGTGCTACTCGCGTCGAACTCGCGCTTGTCTACGCCTCTGGAGTTGCCGGAGCGGCACTCGTGTGGTGGTTCTTCCAACGCGGTGAGCCCTGGGCGGTGTGGCAGGTGGCGGTCGCTGTGGTCATCACCGCGGATCTCTTCGGCGGAGCCGTTGCGAATGCGCTCAGTTCAACGAAGCGTCAATATCATGCGCCCTTAGCAGCAGGCACCAAGCCCTGGGTGCACCTCGTGCGCAATCCGGTGTGGTTTACCGCCCTGCACGTGTATCCCTTGATCGCCGTGGCGCTGTATCCGGGTGGCTCATGGTGGTGGGGGATCGGCTGGTACGCCGCGACACTCGGCTCAGTGATCCTTGTCGCGTGCATCGTTCCTGGCTACCTGCAGCGCCCGACAGCCATGGCGATGTTCGTGATCGCGATCCCCATCGCACTCGAATTCCCGGGGCCGCCGGGATGGAGCTGGCTGCCACCAGTCTTGCTGGCCAAGCTCCTGCTCGCCCATGCGGTGCACGAGGAGGCCTACCGTCCGTAGCTGAGTACTGTTGCATTATTACTATGTAGCATTTATGCTACCTCCATGGGGCGCAGGAGCAAGGAAGACGAACCCGCTGTCTTCAGCCAATTGGAGGAGTGGCGCTTGGAGCGAGGCCTGAGCAGACAGGAACTCGCAGACGCCGTCTCGGTGCACTACCAAACCATCGGCTACCTCGAACGTGGTGAGTATTCACCCAGCCTCGCCCTTGCCCTACAGATCGCATCGGTCCTCGACGTCCCACTCGGGGAGCTCTTCTCACTTCAACCGTTCACCACGTCCCGCAAAGGAGTTTGATCATGCCGCATCTACCGACGAGCCGGCAGGAGCGCAAGGAGGCCGACCTCGAGCGCAGGGTCGAGCGCATCCAGCGTGATCACACGTTCCAGTGGCTGCGCACCCGGAAAGCGAGGCGAGTTCTCGCGGTCGTCAGTGCGCTCCTCTGCGTGGCGATCATCCCGTCATTCGCGCAGGGTGGCGGCGTCGTCGGCATCGCTGTGACGATCGCAGCCGGGTGCAGCTGGTGGACGCTTCGCGTCTCAACCCGCACGGTCGCCGAACTCCCGGAGCGCTTCTTAGATGAGCGCCAGCGCGCTGTGCGAAATCGCGCCTACTTCTTTGCGTACCTGATCCTGGGATGGATCGTGGGTGCCCTGTTGACCGTCGGCCTGGTCGGATTCGTTCTGGTGTCCGAGAATGACGCGGTGACTCTCACCACGACTTGGGATCAAGCCCTCGGCTTGGTCCTGTCCCTCACTCTGCTGATCTCACTGCTCCCGAGCATGGTCGTGGCCTGGAGCGAAGCGGGGGAGCCGAACGCATGAGCCTTCCCAACGGATCTGAGTCGACTGACGCCGCAAAGATGGCGCGTCCGCTGACCACCCGACCGGCTAGCCGTTTTGACGTGATCGACGCATTGCGCGGCACTGCAGTGCTCGGCGTGCTCGTGGTGAACGTGACTTTCATGGCCGCACCGATTCTTTTCTTGCCGCCTGAGCAACTCGAATTTGGTGGCTTCGGCAGCATCGACGCCTTCTTCAGCGGCCTTGTCGCCTGGCTGGTGACCGGCAAGATGATTGCGCTCTTGGCCACGCTCTTCGGAGCCGGCATGGGTCTCATCGCCGCCCGGAACCTGGCCTCCGGCCATCTTCGCCGCGGGCTGTTCGTCCGGCGCAGCCTGTTCCTTATTCTGCTCGGCCTAGCCCACATGATCCTGCTGTTCCCCGGGGATATCCTCTTCGCTTACGGGGTGACCGGGCTTGTCGCCATCTTGTTCCTGCGGCGCTCCCCGAAGGCGCTGCTGTGGTGGGCGGGGGGCCTCGCCACCCTCGGTTTCCTCATCCTGGCCGTGACCAGCGTTGCCGTCCAGGTGGTGGATCCGTCAGAGCTGGCCGTCTCCTTCGACTCCGAGCTCGCTTCAACGACCGCCGCGTACGACGGGCGGGATTATGCCGGTGTCATCGCCGCGAACGCGACCATGTCCGCAATAGCTCAAACCACGGGAACCGTCATCGGACTGACCTGGATTCTCCCGTTGTTCCTCATCGGCATGGCCGCGGCAAAGGCGGGCATCATCACGAACCCGAGTGCTCACCTGGCATTGCTGCGTCGGACCGCCTTGGTCGGCATCGGTGTCGGTCTTCCTGTGAATCTGTTGCTCTTCTCGAAGGGCGTGATCGGCGCGAGTGGCCTCATTCCATCTGATTCAGGTGCCCTCATAGCCGTCGTGGACGCGGGGGTGACGGTGTTCGCGGTCCCGCTGCTGTCGGCCGGCTACGCCAGCGCCCTCGCCCTCCTGTGGGTGCGCGTGCGGGCACCAAGGCCACTGGTGGCCGTCGGCCGCATGGCCCTGACGGCCTATCTCCTGCAGAGCCTGCTCGCCTTCGGCTTCTTCTTCGGATTCGCGACCTACGGGCAGGTCGGCTTCGCCGCATCTTTGCTGCTCGTGCTGGCGATCTGGGCCGTCATCACCGCCTTCTGCGTGCTGTGGCTGAGGCGCTTCTCGTTCGGTCCCATGGAATGGCTGTGGCGGGTCGTGACCTACCTTCGCGTACCCAATTCCTCCGCGTGAAGGGGCACGATTCGGCGTTTCAGTTTTGGGGGAGAGCGACTGAGATATGTCACCGGTCCATCTCTACTGGGCCACGATGGTGCGTTGGAGTTCAGGATTGATCTAGGTCATCCAACGCGGCGCTCCACAACGACTCGCTGCCGCGACGGAAGTAGCCCATGTGCCCGATGCCCGATCGGCCGATCTCACCAGGGTGCACGTCTCTCGTCGTGAGTGGGCAGTTGACGTAATGTGGAAAGAGGGCGTCGCGTGCTGCAGGTGAAGCCCAACGGTCATCGATGGAATTGACGGCGGTGATCGGCACCTGAACTCGGGCGAAGAGTGCGTCCATCTGTGCACCGATCTCCGGATCGTCGAACCAGTAGCCGGGGAATCGACACCAGTGCTTCCACTGTCGGTACACGCCCAACGGGAGATCCTCGCCGAAGCCCAGTCGCTTCCACGCCAGATAGCCCATCGAGGTCACGACCACCGGCCCGACGACGTTCCACAGGAGCGCGACGCGGATCCTCTCGGTGCGCGGCATCCAGCCATGCCACCCGCTGCCGCTACCGAAGGCGTGCATGGTGGAAACGAGAGACGGATCGGGGAGCAGGCCCAAGGCGTGGCCGCCATAGGAGTGCGCCACGATGTGCAGCGGAATGTCACTCGCGAGGTGTTCGACTACGCCAGCGAGATCCAGGCGCGCCCAGTCGCGGTAGTCCACCTCGAAGCCGCGAAGAGACGCGGGCGCCGAGCGGCCGATTCCGCGGTAGTCGAAGGTGATGACGTCGTATCCGCGGGCTTGCGCGTAGGTCGCGAAAGCTGCGTAGAAGCCCTGAGGAACCCCTGTCGCCCCGGCGACGACGATGCGCGCGGTAGCTCCGTCGACTGGAAACCGCCGCGCCGCTAGTTGGACACCATCCACGGCGCCCACCAGGAGGTCGGTGGGCGCGGATTCCTCTCGCACGTATTTCTCCATTACGTAGGCGGTGGGAAACGTATCTAGTACGATCGTCCTAGTCAAGGGGGTGTGCCGTGGGAGAGACGCGGGATCGGATGGTGCTCGCGGCCGCCGGCCTCTTCCGTGACCAGGGGTACGACGGCACCGGCTTTCGCGATGTCGTCGAGGCGGCAGGAACCACGCCGGGGGTGATCCACCACCACTTCCCGGGCGGCAAAACCGAACTCGGGGTCGCGGTCACCCTTGCCGTCGGGGAATGGGTTGCCGCAGGAGTGGAAGCAGCGTGTGCGGCGATGAAGCCACGGGAAGCGCTCGCTGGGCTGATGGAAATCGTCGAACGCAACCTGCTCACGGGCAACGTGCGACCTGGTTGTCCCATCGTGGCAATCGCCTTCGCTGCCGATGACCCGGATGGCACTCTCCGCGCCGCCAGTGATGCCTTCTTCACGCGCGTCCGAACGGCCCTGCATGATTGTTTGGTGCGAGACGACGTAGACCCGGTGGACGCCGACTCCTTCGCTGCTCTCGCTATTTCCGCATGTGAGGGCGCCATCTTCCTTGCACGCGCTCGCCGTGACTCCGAGCCCTTCGACGCAACTTGCACGGCCCTACTGCAACAGGTTGATCGCCTCTCGCGAAAGGAAGCCATATGACCCACCAACCCAGCAGTCCAGTCCGCGCCGAAATCCTGGACACGGGGGATGAGCGCATCCTCTCCGCACAGATCGAGATCGCTGCACCACCGGCGTTGATCTTCGACATCATCATCCAGCCTCGACGACACAGTGACATCGACGGATCGAGAAGCGTCCAGGGCGTCATCGAAGGTCCCGAACGTCTCTCCCTGGGCTCCACGTTCAAGGTCCGGATGAAAATCCGATTCAACTACTGGGTCACGAACACGGTGCTGGAATTCGAGCCCGATCGACGCATCACCTGGTCGCACCTCTTGGGGAATCGCTGGACATACGAGCTCATTCCTTTGCCGTCGGGGGGCACGCTCGTGCGAGAGACGAACAACGTGCGGGCTGCAGGGTGGAAAGCGTTGCTCTCGCCGGTCGCGGGCAATCTCGGATCGGTCCAGCGAGCGATCGCCAAGTCGCTCGTGCGATTGAAGGAAATCGCGGAATCCGAAGCACGCTGATGACCTCGAACGCTGAACGGCAGCGAGCCTTCTGGATCGCGTGGCTGCAGGTTGTGCTGTTGCTGCTTGCTGTGTATGCGCTCGTTCTCGTCTTCGGGGCCCCCGTCGCCGAGCGCTTGTTCTCGGCCTTTGGATTCGGGCCGCCAGACAGCATCGCCTCCGTTGAACTCTCGACGTATCTCACCTTGCCGTTCGCGGTTCTTGGGTCCGTCATGGTGGGTTGGGCCGTGCTCATGTTTATCTTGGTGCGGGGTCCGCTGACGTCGGGTGCGCAATGGGTGATTCCTGCGCTGGCTGTGCCGATCGGGCTGTGGTTTCTCCTCGATACCGGGATGTCCCTCGTCCTGGGATACCTCACCCACGCGCTGTTCAACGTGCCTTTTGCCCTAGCGCTCGGCGTCCCCTTGTGGCGATTGCGTGCTAGCGCCAGAAGATAGTCAGGACAGCGTTCCGGGAACCCCATGTTCACGGCGATGGACGACCCTGGTGGGCCTTGTGGTTCTGGCGCGGTACCGGCGCAGCAGCTCGGGATGATCGACGGGGGCAACGCACCCGATGGTTTGTGCAACCCATCGAGTAGTCCGGCGGGGCGTCGGTCGCGTTGCTAGGCCCACATGACAGGGCCTTGGGCGAGCACTACCCGCTGACCGGTCGTGGATTCCCATAGTGAGAGCACTCCGTCCAGGCCTTTGCGTGAACCGAGTACCGGGTGGCTGTGTGCGAGATTCACGCGCTCGTCGTCCGAGGCCCAGATGAGTCCGCAGGTACCCCCGCAGGCGCATTCGTCAAATGCCACGGCGGCGCCGTCCCTGACCAGCCGTGCAGCCGCCTGGGGCTCCATGCTCGACGAGACGGGTTGGTAGGCGGTGCCGTCCAATCCGATGAGTTGGCCGTCGTGGATGCCGGGTGGTCGACGCCTTGATCTGGACTGACTCGGCGATGACGTGGCTGCGGCGACGATGTCCGTCATCGTGCTGCGCTCTCTGCGCCGAGGCATCCAGATCCTCCTTTGCCAGCATGTCGACTACCGTGTGTCACGCTAACTCGGGAGCAGTGACTGCTGCAAGACACGGAGTCGCTACGGCGATGCGTTCCACGGCCGTCAGTCCTAAGCTCGAGGTCTCAGCCCCCACGTCGGCGGCTTCACCGCCAGTGATGCGCAGCGGTTCGGGGCGACCAGCAGGGGCAACACTGCCCCTGGTTTTTGCAACCCGTTTCTGCAGTCATAGGTGCAGAGGTCGCTGGGCGTACATCGTCTAGTACATGACCACACAGTCATGTACCATCTCCGCGTGGTGAAGGGGGTCCTCAGGGTTGGCGGCGTGGCCGTGCACCGGTCCGGGGCCGGTCCGGGCGTCGTGCTGTTGCACGCCAACGGCGGTGACCATCGCGACTTCGACGCCATCATTTCGGTGCTCGCGCGGACGCGGACCGTCTACGCCATCGACTGGCCCGGTCATGGCGACAGCGATCCGGCGGCTGATGTGACCGCGTGCGCGCTTGCGGACCTCCTCCCCGGCCTGCTCGAAGCCCTCGGCGGCGGTCCCTTCGCACTTGTCGGCAACTCCGTCGGTGGCTTCGCTGCGCTCCGGACGGCCATCACCCGACCCGATCTGGTGAGCAGGCTCGTGCTCATCGATCCAGGTGGGTTCACGCCGCGTACGCCGCTCATGTTCGCAACATGCCGCCTCTTCGGCATTGAGCGCCTAGCACCCGCGGTGATGCGCCATTTGCCACGCCTGTACCTGCGCCGTCATGGTCCGAACGTCGCAGCGGTGCTCGAGCGAGCGGTGGCCGCGTCGCGGTCACCCAGCCAGGTGCGCACCTTTGCCGCGATGTGGCGCAGCTTCGCCGATCCCGATCACGATGGCCGTCGCGGGGCCGAGCGCCTCACCGTGCCCACCGTGCTGGTCTGGGGCAAGCGCGACCCGGTCCTGCCCTGGCTCATCGACGGCCGACGAGCGGCAAACGCTCTACCAGGCGCGACGGTGGTCACGATGCCGTGCGGGCATCAGCCCTACATCGAGATGCCCGAGCCCTTCGTGAAGGTTCTGGAGGACTTCCTTTCCGAGACGACAGCAGCGTCCACATGAGTTCCGCCCAGGTTCGTCGTCGCGGACCAGGATCGCGCGCCGGAGGCGATCATCCGACTCGCCTTGAAATGGTGGACGCCGCGTTCGACATGGCCGAAGTGGAGGGACTATCCGCCCTGTCGGTGGAGAGCATCACCCGTGCTGCCGGTCATGCGAAGGGAACCTTCTACGTCCACTTCAACGATCGCGCGGAACTGCTCGTTGTCCTGCATCGACGCTTCCACGATGAGCTCTTCGATCACATTCGAAAGAAGTCGAGAGAGCTGCCTCCTGGACCCGGCCGGGCACGGTCACGGATGCTCGCCTTCCTCGACGGATGCCGTCAGCAGCCGGGCGTGCGGTCGATGCTCCTGCAGGCTCGCGTGCTGCCAGAGATTGCCGAACTTGTGCACGAACGCAATGACGAGGCAGCTCAGGAAATCGCCGTCGACCTCGCAGGCGTGACCCCATCGCCGCGAGACACGGCACGGCTGCTCATCGCTGCAACCGCCGAGGCCGCATTGCAGGAACTCGAAGCCCGCAAGCGCCTGCCGCGGATGCGTGCTGCCCTGCTCGCCATGGTGCCCGGCTGAGGCTGAGTAGAAGTTAGTCGCCAACCTCGGCGGCTGTGCCGGCGGTGATGCGCAGCAGCTCGTCGTAGCTCGTCGGGAACACATAGTGCGGGTGCCCGCCGGCGGCCCATACCTCGTTATAGCGGGAAAGCGCGATATCAACGATGGTGGTCAATGGCTCAGGGTGTCCGACGGGAGCTACTCCGCCGATGGCGAATCCGGTCGCCCTGCGCACGTCATCGGCTGTGGCCTTGGTGATGGCATGCACCTGAAGAATCGATGCCAGGTTTTCGGTATCGACGCGGTGGCCACCTGAAGCGATGACCAGAACGGGCTCGCCGTCTGCCAAGAAAATCAGGGAACTGGCAATTTGTCCGACCTCGATGCCTAATGCGTCGGCTGCTTCTTTTGCGGTGCGGGCGCTGTCATCGAGCCGCCGCACTTCACCGCGAGTACCCAGTAGACGCAAGGTCTCGCGGACTTTGATGACAGATTGCTGTTCCTGTTCGGCCATGCGCGAAGGGTATCTATCTCCCCAACTATCTACCGACCACGACCCGCTCACTTGGCTCGGGAACCACGGCGATGATGTCGAGTTCCTGCTGAATTACGGGCAGGTACCCGCAGTGGTCGAGGTAGGCGTGGGTGAGCACTACCGCGGTGATGGATCTTGGATCCGGTAACCGTGCCTACGCCACCAAGGAACGTCAGAAACGTTTCCATTTCACCCCCACATCAAGTCGTTCTCTTCAGTATGTGCCCTGCATTTCAGGGAGTCCTGCTGATCGGGCAGGCTGTGCCCATGAGCGCACGGCGTTTGCCACGGTGGGGCGAGATTGCCCCGCTGATCGGTGCGCGTGATCCATCTCTGAGCAGGCACCAAGCTCGGCTCGAAAGATGCGCAAGTGTTGCCGATATTCGCGCCCTCGCAAAGCGCAGAGTGCCCCCTGCCGTTTTCGACTACACCGATGGCGCAGCAGGAACCGAATCAACGCTCTCACGGTCGCGCAATGCATACGCGCGCGTGGAGTTCACTCCGCGGGTTTTGCGTGATGTGTCACAGGTTGATTTGTCGACCACCATGCTCGGTGCTCGATCCGAATTGCCATTTGCATTAGCTCCTACGGGGTTCACGCGGATGATGCATCACATCGGTGAGCCTGCGGTTGTTTCGGTGGCCCAAGAAGCCGGAATTCCCTACGGTCTGTCAACTCTTGGCACTACATCGGTCGAGGATCTTGCAGCGATCGCACCAGATGCTCGTCGGTGGTTTCAGCTCTACGTCTGGCGGGATCGTGAGGCTAGTGAGGCACTCATCGATCGGGTGCGCGCCAACGGATACGAAGCCTTAATGCTGACTCTGGATACCGCAGTGGGTGGTATTCGACTTCGCGATGTGCGCAACGGGCTCACCATTCCGCCGCAGTTATCGCTACGCACCATGTCGCAGATGGCGCTTTATCCGCGATGGTGGGGGAATCTACTCACCACCGAGCCATTGGAGTTTGCGTCTTTATCTTCCACTGGTGGCACGGTGGGAGATCTGCTCACCAAGGTTTTTGATCCCACGATTAATGCTGCCGATATTGAGTGGTTGCGCTCGATATGGACTGGTCCACTCATTGTGAAAGGCATTCAGTCGGTTGAAGACGCTCGCCTGGTGACCGATCTTGGAGTAGACGCTGTGGTGCTTTCCAATCATGGTGGCCGGCAGTTAGATAAGGCGAACGTTCCGCTGGAGATTCTGCCCGAAGTCGTTGATGCAGTGGGTGATCGCGTTGAGGTATATATCGATGGCGGAATCATGAACGGCACAGACGTTGTTGCAGCACTCGCATTTGGTGCGCGCGGTGCGTTGATTGGTCGGGCATATTTGTATGGGTTGATGGCAGGTGGTGAAGACGGGGTGCGTCGCGTCGTAAACATTTTGCGTAAAGAAATTATGACGACGATGCAACTCATGGGAGTCACCTCGATTGATCAACTTGATCCATCAATGGTTCGACTTCGGGCTACCCCGCACTAGCATTTCGCGGTCTTTGTGGGGGAGAATCACATGTATGGCAACTCTGCAGAGTGATCAAGCAATAACTGAATTTTGTGCGGCGCACCCTCGGTGGACTCGTGAGGGCGATGCTCTTGTTGGATCGGTGCGCGCTCCTACTTTCCTAAAAGCAATTTCATGGGTTGATCAAATCGCGGTTATCGCAGAAGAACTCGATCACCATCCTGATATCGATATTCGCTGGCGCACGCTCAACTTTCGGCTGAGCACCCACGAATCTGAAGGCATTACCGAGCTTGATTTCGCACTCGGCCAGCAGATAGACCAGGTGTTCTCGAAATAGTTGATGTGCTTCTTAGCTCAGAGTGCGCAGCACCGGAAAGAGCGGATGGTCCATCGG
>JBIISH010000203.1:0-3951 GCA_044341115.1 Candidatus Nanopelagicales bacterium | reverse complement strand
AGCGCACTCGTCTTCAGATGGTTCGCACCAAACCTCTTCCCTTTCCTCCCGAGCCGCTGCGCAGCATAGGAATCGCCTTGACCACCCGCTCGTTACGTCGGGCGGATCGCACGGGGTCACGAAATCTCTGGCTCAAAACCTTGGATAGGTTCGGTCTTGGTTTTGACTCCTAATGTCGGGGATGATGCGGTTATGGAGCCTTCCGTCACGCCATTGGCTAGCCGAGTGCGGATGCCAGCCGAGTGGGAATTGCATGAGCGAACCTGGATGGCGTGGCCTCCGGTTGGCTACCTGACCGAGGACGCAACCGATGCCGCGTACCGATCCTGGGCTGAAGTTGCGAATGCCATCGTGGAGTTCGAGCCCGTAACGATGGTGGCTGATCCCACCGATATTGGTATCGCAAAGAAGTGGTTAAACGATCAGGTCACGATCGTGTCAGCACCGCTAGACGATGCGTGGATGCGTGATATCGGCCCGACTTTTGTGCATGCAGGTAACGGATCGATTATGGGCGTCGACTGGGTTTTCAACGGGTGGGGCGCGCAAGAGTGGACCTCGTGGAAAAAGGACCAAAAAATTGCCTCCTTCGTTTGCGACCAAGCCGGCAGTGAAGCGCTCCGTTCGGCGCTGATCAATGAAGGAGGCGGGATTCACGTCAATGGTTCGGGTGCCATTCTTCTGACAAAAACAGTGCAGTTGGGCGTTGGTCGAAACTCATCGTGGACCCAAGATCAGGTCGAGGCCGAATTGACGCGCACATTAGGGGTAGATCAATTCATTTGGTTTGACCGTGGGCTCACGCGAGATTATGACCTCTATGGCACACGGGGTCATGTCGACATCATGGCGACCTTCATCGATGAAGCAACGATTCTCTTTCATGATCAGCAAGATCCTCGGCACCCTGATTTTGAGGTGAGCAAGGAAATCCAGCAAACAATTGAAGCATCGGGATTTCAGGCGGTAGGGATTCCTGCACCTACAGTTCTCGCTGATGAGAGTGGTTTTGTCGATTTCAGCTACATTAATCATTACGTTGTCAATGGCGCCGTGATTATGTGTTCATTCGATGATCACAATGATGCATTAGCCAAACGCATCTTGGAAGATGCTTACCCTGAACGCCAAGTGGTCATGGTCGATGCGCGTGAAATATTTGCGCGAGGCGGCGGGATCCACTGCATCACTCAACAGCAGCCCGCGAAGGGGAATACATGAAAGTTCTTGCACTTGGTGCAGGGGGAGTGGGCACTTCTGCCGCTCTGATCGCCTGTCGACGAGGGTTTTTTGAGAGTTGGATATGCGCTGACTACAACGTAGACCGCGCGAAAGAACTCGCGCAACGCACTGCTGATCCGCGTTTTTCAGGTGCACAGATAGATGCTTCTCAGGCCAGTCAAGTAACCGAGATGTGTAGAGCTTTTGGAATTACCCACGTAGTGAATCTCCTTGATCCACAGTATGTGATGCCCGTGTTCACCGGAGCGCTTGCGGCGGGTGCGAACTATCTCGACACTGCGATGAGTCTGAGCGCACCGCACCCAACCGACCCTCACCACCTCACCGGGGTAAAGCTGGGCGATGAGCAATTCGCTCTAGAGGATGCATGGCGTGACAAGGGCCTCTTGGCATTGTGTGGCATAGGGGTGGAACCGGGTTTGGCGAACGTTTTTGCGCGTTATGCCGCCGATCACCTGTTTTCTGACATTGACGAGGTTGGTGTGCGAGACGGTGCCAACCTTGAAGTGGCAGGGCACGCTTTCGCTCCCACGTTTTCTATTTGGACGACCATCGAAGAGTGCTTGAACCCACCAGTTATCTGGGAGAAAGATCGTGGTTGGTTTACCACCGAGCCGTTCAGTGATCCTGAAATCTTTGATTTTCCAGAAGGTATTGGCCCGCAGGAGTGTGTGAACGTTGAACATGAAGAAGTTCTGTTGGTGCCGCGCTGGATAGATTGCAAGCGAGTGACCTTCAAATATGGTCTTGGGGAGGAGTTCATTGACGTACTCAAGACCCTGCACAAACTCAATTTGGACTCCACCGTTCCCATTAACGTGAAGGGGCATCAAGTGAGTCCGCGGGACGTAGTGGCAGCTGCTCTACCTGATCCGTTGACGCTGGGCGAAAAAATGACCGGGAAGACTTGCGCTGGCACTTGGGTCACTGGAAAGGGTTTGGATGGCCACCCAAGGCAGGTGTACCTCTATCACGTAACCGATAACGAGTGGTCCATGTCAGAGTACGGAACTCAAGCGGTGACCTGGCAAACGGCAATGAACCCCGTCATTGCCCTTGAACTCCTAGCGACTGGTTCTTGGCAAGGCGTTGGCGTACTGGGTCCAGAGGCCTTTGACGCGGTGCCGTACTTAGATCTCATGGAGCAGGGCTATGGCCAAAAATTTGGCCTCCGGGAAGAGACTGCTCGGATGTGATCAGGCGGTTGCTTCGAAAGCGTTCTCCAAGATTGTGAGACCAGCCTCGAGCAGGTGTTTGGGCATGGTCAGCGGTGGCAAGAATCGGAATACGTTTCCGTAGGTGCCCGTTGTCAACGTCACAACGCCATGCGAGTGGCAGTACTTGTTCAATGCGGCTGCTCGCTCAGGATCGGGCTCCATTGTTCCGGGTTTCACCAGTTCAATAGCGATCATCGCGCCACGACCGCGAATGTCCCCGATGGTGGGATGATTCTCGGCTATTGCCTTGAGGCGGGGCATCATCACGGCTTCGACCTCGAGGGCCAGAGCAGGGGCGTCGTTCTGTTCCATCCAAGAAATTGCGCCGAGCGCAGCTGCACATGCGACCGGGTTTCCGCCGTATGTTCCGCCGAGACCACCCGCGTGCACTGAATCCATCATTTCCGCGCGACCGGTGACTGCAGCCAGTGGCATTCCACCGGCTATTCCTTTTGCAGTGGTGATGAGATCAGGAACCACGCCATCGTGCTCGCAAGCGAACCACTGGCCAGTACGGCAAAAACCTGACTGGATCTCATCGGCGATGAAAACGATGCCGTTCGCAGTCGCAAATTCGGACATAGCGGAGAGGTATCCAGGTGCAGGGACGATGAAGCCGCCCTCACCTTGCACGGGCTCGATGACGATCGCCGCAACGTTCCTTGCCCCGATTTCCTTTTCAATCCTTGTGGTGGCCCACTGAGCAACCTCGGCTCCGCCGTGCGGTCCGTCTCTGAAGGGGTAGGAAGCAGGCACGCGATAGATCTCAGGAGCAAATGGACCGAAGTTGTGCTTGTAGGGCATGGACTTTGCCGTCATGCCCATAGTCAGATTTGTGCGTCCGTGGTAGCCGTGTTCGAGGACCACGACTGCCTGTCGACCGGTATAGCATCGGGCGATTTTGACCGCATTTTCTATGGCTTCTGCACCTGAGTTAAACAGCGCCGAGCGCTTTTCGTGATCGCCCGGGGTGAGACGGTTCAATGCCTCGCACACCTGCACGTAACCCTCGTACGGCGTGACCATAAAGCAGGTGTGAGTGAACTCGGAAATCTGCTTGGTGACCCCGGCAACAACTTCGGGATTCCCGTTGCCAACGGTGGTGACAGCAATGCCCGAGCCGAAGTCGATCAGGTGATTGTCATCGACATCTACCAAGATGCCGCCACCGGCGCGGGTAATGAATACCGGCAAAGTTACCCCAACGCCGGCAGAAACGGCATTGGTTTTTCGAGCAAGCAGCGCTTGAGACCGGGGGCCAGGAACGTCGGTAACTAGCCGGAGTTCTTGCGTCACGTCGTTATCTGTGCGCTCAGGGGTGATGGTCATGCTCGCTCCTCGTCAGTGCAGTGGGTGGGTGCAGAGTACACCCACCCGGGTTTGTACGTTTGGGTTCATGAGCACTTCCAACACGAGCCAATTTGATCCTTCTTTTGTCCGCGAGTGGCCAGCGTGGATTGCCGGGTCCGCATGGACGGGTGGCACCCCCATG
>JBIISH010000252.1:0-3155 GCA_044341115.1 Candidatus Nanopelagicales bacterium | reverse complement strand
ACATTGTCTGCCGCCACCACAGTTGCTTAAAGGTTCTCATAGTTCAGAGCCCCGTATCGCCATCATGATCAAGTCTTCAAGGCCGCCTCGATCGCTGTGAACATGTTGTTGGCTCACTCCGTGCTGGGCAGCCCATGCGGAGACTGTTGAGGCGATCGCAGGTGAGTCCGCACCCAGAATTCGGTAGAGACCGGGGGCGACTTCGAATATGCCCAGCCCGTTTGGCAGGGCCAATGCCAGTGAATGGGTGTCGAGATGTGCCGGTCCCTGAATCGTGATTGCCCCAGTAGGACTCACGATGTGAGTCAGTGGGCAATCCAAGACTTTGCTGCCCTGCCGCAAGATCATCACCGAATCTGCGAGTCTTTCAACTTCACTTGCGTCGTGGCTCGATAACACGATGGTCATGCCGCTGGCTTTGTGCTGTTCAAGGAGCGTCCAGATGTCGCGCTTGCCGACTGGATCTACTCCCGCCGTTGGTTCATCTAGGAAAGCCACGCTGGGTCTGCCGATCAGGGCAGCGGCGCACGCGAGCCGTTTCTGTTCTCCGCCGGATAACCGCTTGATCGGAGTTTTGATAGAGGGATCGATGCCTAACAGTTCGAGGGTCTCATTTACGTCGGCAGGATCGCGGTACAGAGATGAAATATGTTCCAGGAATGCACGAGGCTTGGCCGTGGGGTAGAGCCCACCTGATTGCAGGGCCACGCCGACGCTCGAGTGAAGGGCGACCCGATCGCGGTCTGGGGAGAGCCCGAGGGTACGGATGCTGCCGGCCGTGGGAGTTATGAGGCCAACAGCGAGGTGAATGGTGGTGGTCTTGCCGGCTCCGTTGGCTCCCATAACCGCTGCAATGCGCCCCTGCGGGACCTGCCAATCCAATCGATCAAGGGCAGTTTTCGCCCCGAATCGCATCGTCAATTGACGAGCATCTATGGCCAGCACTTGATGGAGTCTACGGTGCTAGGACCCCCCTCTGTTGCGCGCTCAGGGAATTAGGCAACAATAGTGTTATGAAATTCCCCGGAGAGGCAGCAGAGCGCATTGCGCGTCTTTTGCTGTCCGATGGGCCGGCCACAGCGCGTGAGTTAGCCGAGCTGCTCGGAATGAGCTCAACAGCGGTCCGTCGGCCGCTGTTGGCGCTGTGCGAGGCTGGGCTCGTCGCTCAAACAGGTCAGCCTCCGTATGGGCCCTCCCGCGCGGTTAGCCGCGGCCGGCCCAGCCAGATTTTCTCGCTGACCGATGAGGGAAGGTCAGCATGTGATCAAGGTTACGACGGCCTTGCTCTAGAGGCCCTGCGCTACCTGCGCGACACGGGCGATGCAAACGCTGTTGAGGGTTTCGCGAAGGCTCGAGCAAGACGGCTTCTGGGTGTTCATGAGGATGGGAGCGTTTCGTCCAGTGGCCAACCCGACCCAGAATCACTGGCTGCCCTTTTGACCACCGCTGGCTTCGCTGCGACTTTCGAGCCGAATGAGGCAGGGAGCCATCAACTGTGCCAGCACAACTGCCCGGTTGTGGAAGCTGCCAAGGAGTTTCCTGAACTCTGCGACGCCGAAACTGAAGTGTTGTCCGAAATTCTTGGGCTGCATGTAACTCGACTCGCCACGCTTGCTCAAGGTGGCCATGTATGCACCACCTTGATTCCGAAAGAAAACATCCATCGCAACGCAACTCGAAAGGTGTCAGCATGAGCACCACGATCCCCGATCAGGCCGCAACTATTGACTCACTCGGTCGGTATGAATTCGGCTGGAGTGACCCCGATTCAGCTGGGGCAACTGCTCGCCGGGGCATAAACGAGGAAGTTGTGCGTAACATTTCGGCGCTCAAGGATGAGCCGAAATGGATGCTTGATTTGCGGCTCAAGGGTCTGCGCCTCTTCGAGAAGAAGCCCATGCCCTCGTGGGGATCCGATTTGTCTGGAATCGATTTCGACAACATCAAGTATTTCGTGCGATCTACTGAGAAGCAGGCAGCAACGTGGGACGACCTCCCCGAAGACATCAAGAACACCTACGACCGTTTGGGTATCCCCGAAGCTGAAAAACAGCGTCTAGTTTCAGGCGTAGCTGCGCAGTACGAATCCGAAGTTGTGTACCACGCTATTCGCGAGGATCTGCAAGAGCAGGGCGTACTTTTCCTCGACACTGACACGGGTCTGCGCGAGCACGAAGACGTCTTCAAGGAGTTCTTTGGCTCGGTAATCCCGGTTGGAGATAACAAGTTTGCCGCTTTGAACACAGCCGTGTGGTCTGGAGGTTCCTTCATATACGTGCCAAAGGGTGTTCACGTTGATATTCCGTTGCAGGCTTACTTCCGGATCAATACGGAAAACATGGGTCAGTTCGAGCGCACACTGATCATCGTCGATGAAGGCGCCTACGTTCATTACGTTGAAGGCTGCACTGCACCCATTTACAGCAGTGATTCGCTTCACTCGGCCGTTGTTGAAATCATTGTTCGCAAGGGTGCACGTTGCCGGTATACAACGATTCAAAACTGGTCGAACAACGTCTATAACCTGGTCACCAAGCGTGCGGTAGCCCAAGAGGGTGCCACGATGGAGTGGGTTGATGGAAACCTTGGTTCGAAGGTCACCATGAAGTACCCCGCTGTCTGGCTCACTGGCGAGCATGCCAAGGGTGAGACGCTTTCTATTGCATTCGCCGGAGAGGGCCAGCATCAAGACGCCGGCGCAAAGATGGTTCATGCCGCTCCTAACACGTCGTCAAACATCATCTCCAAGTCTGTTGCTCGTGGTGGTGGCCGCACGTCGTACCGAGGTTTGGTACAGATCCTTGAAGGTGCGCACAATTCCAAGAGCACGGTAAAGTGCGATGCCCTTCTCGTTGATGACATCAGCCGTTCAGATACATATCCATATGTTGATGTGCGCGAGGACGACGTGTCGATGGGGCATGAAGCAACTGTGTCCAAGGTGAGCGAGGATCAGCTCTTCTACCTCATGTCTCGTGGAATGAATGAAGACGAGGCCATGGCCATGATCGTTCGCGGTTTCGTTGAGCCAATCGCACGTGAACTTCCTATGGAATATGCACTTGAACTCAACCGTCTGATTGAGCTTCAGATGGAAGGTTCAGTGGGATGAGTCTCGCCGAAGCCCCACCCCGCGATCACGCTCCCGCGGTCAG
>JBIISH010000202.1:0-3958 GCA_044341115.1 Candidatus Nanopelagicales bacterium | reverse complement strand
ATCATCACCATCTTTGGTGCCTACAGTCGCAGCATCGGTGGGTGGCTTTCGGTCAGCAGCCTGCTGGCACTGCTCGCTGAAGTCGGCATTGAAGACGCTGCAGTGCGCAGCGCGCTCTCCCGATTCAAACGACGCGGCATTTTGGTGGCCGAGCGTCGAGCGGGAGTTGCCGGGTATGCACTGAGTGAATCTGCCTGGCGCACCTTCGACGTGGGAGACGCACGAGTTTTGCAACGTCGATTCCCACCGCCGAGTGATGGGTGGATTCTGGCGGCGTTCTCCATCCCCGAGAGTGCCCGCGATCTGCGATACCGCCTGCGCTCTCGCCTTGCTCGGGTCGGTTTTGCCCAAGTTGGTGGGGGGTTATGGATCGCGCCACGCGCACTCGAACCAGACGTGCGCTATCTGGCTGAAGCAATCGGAGTCATCGACTACATCGACATCTTTGTTGCCGACCACGTTGCATTTAGACCCACCTCGGAAGCAGTGCGGGAATGGTGGGATCTCGACGAGATCGCTAACGGATACTCGGCTTTTAGCACCGCTTACGGAGCAATGGGTGCCTCGTATAACCGCTCGCAGAAGTCGCCCGACCCGGTACGCGCTTTTACCGACTACACAAAGGCGCTCACGTCATGGCGTCCACTCCCCTATTTGGATCCGGGTCTGCCCCGCGAGTTCCTGCCGAAGAAGTGGGCCGGTGATCAGGCCACGTCGCTCTTCTATGAACTTCATGATCAGTTGTCGCACATCGCTCAGCAACATGTGATCTCCATCTCTACGTGATGCTGCTCACAGGTACTCTTTGCGGTGAGTTGGCCTGCACATCACGGATAGACTCCCGGCCATGAGTGTGAGCCCTGGGTATTCGATCGTCGTCCGCATTAAGGCAACACCGGAACTGCATGCCTCCGGTGCCATCATCACTGCGGTTGCCGCCACCGGCGCAGTGATTACCGGACTCGACGTCACCGACCCAGGCCATGAATCAGTTTCGCTTGACCTCTCGTGCATGGCCCGCGACACCGATCACGTTGAAGAGGTCAAAGCCGCGTTGAGCAGCCTCGAAGGTTGCGAAGTTGAGAAGGTCAGCGACTCCGTGTTCTTGATTCACCTCGGTGGCAAGATCGAGATCGCGCTCAAGACACCGATCCGCAACCGCACCGATCTGGCTCGTGCCTACACCCCCGGCGTTGCGCGCGTGTGCATGGCGATTTATGAAAACCCAGAAGATGCACGCAACCTCACCATCAAGCGCAATTCGGTTGCCGTGGTCACAGATGGCTCCGCAGTTCTCGGTCTCGGGGATATTGGCCCGCAGGCTGCGATGCCAGTCATGGAGGGCAAAGCTGCGCTGTTCAAGAAGTTTGCCGACGTTGATGCATGGCCGATCTGCCTTGACACCAAAGATGTCGACGAGATCGTGCGCACCGTTCAGTTGATCGCACCTGGTTTTGGTGGCATCAACCTTGAAGACATCGCAGCTCCGCGCTGCTTCGAGATCGAGCGCCGTCTCCGTGAACTTCTCGATATTCCAGTCTTTCACGATGACCAGCACGGCACCGCAGTAGTGGTTCTCGCAGCTCTCATCAACGCACTGCGTTTGGTCAAGAAGAACGCTGAAGACCTGCGCGTGGTGATGATCGGCGCCGGCGCTGCTGGCGTTGCAGTCTCCCGTTTGCTCATGAAGTCCGGCGTTCAAGACATCATTTTGTTTGACTCGAAGGGTGCCATCTACAAGGGTCGCTCGAACCTCGACGAAGAACGCACCGCACTGGCTGAGATCACCAACCCGCGCGGGCACACCGGCACCATCGCCGAGGCCCTGGTTGATGCCGACGTGTTCATCGGTCTTTCACAGCCAGATTTGATTACCGGTGATGACATTTCGCGGATGGCACCCGATTCCATCGTGTTTGCTCTGGCCAATCCTGAGCCAGAGATCGATCCGGTCGAGGCAGCCAAGTACGCGCGCGTGGTCGCGACCGGCCGCAGTGACTACCCCAACCAGATCAATAATGTTTTGGCATTCCCCGGGATTTTCCGTGGAATTCTCGACGGTGGCAGCCACAAGATCACCGACGAAGCCCTCATCGCTGCGGCTCGTGCCATCGCATCTGTCGTGACAGATGAGGCCCTCTCGGCTATCTACATCGTGCCCAGTGTGTTCGACCCGAGCGTGGCACCAGCGGTTGCAGAAGCTGTTTCCCAGACCAAATAAGTCATCCACACTCGCTAACACGCTCGTGCTGTGCGGGTGTTAAAAGGCTCCCGAAGGAGTCCAGGTTCCGTACACCGCGCGGAGCACGTCGCAAATCTCACCGACAGTTGCGTAGGCACTGACCGCAGTGACACAGGCCGGCACAATGTTGATTCCGGCTTCAGCAGCTGCCTTCACCTCGGCCAAGCCGGCAGCAACGGCCTGCTCATCCCGGCGGGCCCGAACCCCTTCGAGTGATGCCACCTGTGAGCGCTCACTTTCTGGATCGATCGTGAACACGTCGAAGGCAACATGGTCGGTAACAAAGGTGTTCACGCCAATAACAGGGCGCTCACCGGAATCGACTGACTGCGCGTACTCGTAAGCACTATCTCCGAGCGCTGTTGCAAAGTAGCCGGACTCGATGCACTCGAGAGCCCCTCCACGCGCAGCGATGACGTCGAGTTCCTCCCAAATCCGCTGCTCGAGGTCATCGGTGAGTGCTTCAAGAATCACGCTGCCACCGAGCGGATCGACCATCGTGGTGACGCCTGTCTCGAATGCCACGATCTGCTGCGTGCGCAAGGCCAAGGTGGCAGCAGTTTCGGTGGGAACGCCTAAAGCTTCGTCGTAGGCACACACATGCATCGTTTGAACGCCACCGAGTGCGGCAGCCATCGCCTCAATTGATGTGCGGACCACGTTGTTCAATGGCTGTTGCGCAGTGAGCGAGGAGCCAGCGGTGAAGACAAAGATGCGCAGTTGTTCCGAACGGGGGTCTTGCGCCCCGTAGGTATCACGCATGAGCTTGGCCCAGACCCGACGGGCAGCGCGGAACTTAGCAATTTCGGGCATGAAATCCATGTTGCTCGAAAGGAACGTGAACAAGGTGGGCGCAACATCGTCAACTGTCAGGCCGCGCTTGATGGTTTCATCAAGATAGGCCTTCGCATTGGCGAAAGTGAACGCAATCTCTTGCACAGCACTCGATCCGGACTCGCGGATGTGGTAGCCGCTCATGGCAAGGGAAACCCAGCGCGGGATATGCCGCGAAATGTGTTCGATCACATCGACGGAGAGTTTTAAACCGGTCGCCGCGGGGAAGATCTGCGTTCCGCGGGCGAAGTACTCCTTGAGAACGTCGTTTTGAATAAACATGCCGAACTGGTTTGGGTCGACGCCACGCTTGGCTGCGAGAGCCTCAAATAGAGCGGCCCAGATATAACCGATGGAGTTTGCCGTGGTGCGCACCTGGCTGATCTTCTCCAGCGGGATGCCCTCCATCAAAACTTCAATGTCTGCAAGGGAATCGATAGCCACTCCGACTTTGCCCACTTCGCCGCGTGCGAGCGGATTGTCTGAGTCCAAACCCATTTGGGTGGGCAAATCAAGAGCGACGCTGAAGCCGGTCAAGCCCTGATCGAGCAGGGTGCGAAATCGCTTGTTGGTCTCGGCAGCAGTGCCGAAACCCGCGTATTGCCCCATCGTCCACACGCCGGGATCGGCGCTGATGCCACGCGTGTAGGGAAAGGCTCCTGGAGTTTCGGTCATGAGCGTGCGCCTTCCGCATTGAGTTCTTCTCGCAAAACCTTCTTTGCGATTTTTCCGGTCGAGTTGAGTGGGAACTCAGCCACGATGCGCACATCCTTGGGCTTCTTGTAGGAAGCCATCCGGGACTTGCAGTGCTCGATTACTTGTTCTGTGGTGACGGTGGCGCCAGCTTGCACGGTGAACAGCGCGGTGACGTGTTGGCCCCAC
>JBIISH010000201.1:0-3971 GCA_044341115.1 Candidatus Nanopelagicales bacterium | reverse complement strand
GAGAGTTTTCAGCGGGTAGTAAGACTCGAGTCTGCTCACACCGGCGGCATCAGCACCTGCCATGAAAACAAGAACGACGAGACCAGTGGCTAATGTGGGAGCAACCACGGTCACAACGGGGATGCGCCCACGCAACAGGATCGCGATCAAAATGACGAGGATCGGAGTAGCGAGCGCCATCCCCAGGTTGAACGGCACCATGCCGGTGCCCACTGCACCGATTTGCTCATTGAAGTCTGCAGCTGACGCGCCTTCTTCAGCGTCCAGGATCGCGCTGCTCTGACCGAGAGCGAGGAATACCCCGATGGCCGCGTTCGCGACGAGCCAGATGATCGCGGGGATTCGGCTCCACCGCCAAAGCGCGATGGCAACCACGACCCCGGCCGGCACCAGCACGATCACCAGTGGTGTCCAGAGGCCGATCGTCACGATGGCGGCGAGTGGGATCAGGAACCAGCCGAGCGTGACCGAGGATCGGGCACTGCGCGTGGATATGTACGCAGCGGTGGTCACGACTGCAACGCCCATCACAAAGTTGGTGAAACCACTATTGAGCAGGAACTGCGGGCTGCCGAGTAAAACGAAAACGGCCATGCCCACTGCGGCAACAGCTGCAGCAAAAGCGGGGCGGATACGAGCTGCGCGGCGGGCGATATCGCTGCCCACCCACACAAATGCAGCGATGCTCGCCGCAAACGAGGCAGCACTCCAATGCCAGTACTCGGCCACTAGGCCCAGCCGGTCATAGGCGGTGCTGTCCATGGCGAATTGCGCAACAGCCCATGTGGTGGTGTGCAGCGAGGGGTACCACTGGTTCCAGGCGGTACTGCCATCAACTGTGGGCCAGGTGGTGCTGCCCGATGCGTAAGTGTTGGCGAACGCAGTGAAGTGGCCTTGGTTATCCCAGCCGGCAAAGAACAATCCGCTGATCAGTTTGTCTGGTGCTAGCCCTGCGTAAGAACTCATCCCCCAGACAAGGGCGATGAGCAAGGTGGCCAGCACGATTGCATCAGTTGCACGCGGGCGCGGGATGCGCGTTGCGCGCAGGGCCGGGATTGCGTAGAGCGCAAGCACCCCGATCACCAGAGCACTGAGGGCAAGGCGTGAAGAGACTGCATCGATCGGCATCGAACCCGCACGCGGGAACACGATCGCAATGAAAGCAAGTACGACGATTCCGGAGATCACCGCGCGCTCAGCGAGCGAACGCCCCCACGGAGGAACAATCACCAGCAGCGCAAGGCACGCAACAAATCCGATAGGTGGTGCAAGCCAGAGCACTACCACTGCAAGTGCAGTGATCATCGCTGTGATCGCGAATGGTCTGCGGGTAGCAATCATCAGGGGCGCTCGAATTCCATTTGCACATTCACCGGCGCGTTCTGCACAGCGCTGACAGTAGCTGTTCCGCCCTCAGTCTTCATGCCGCTCTGCTTCACGGGGCGCCAACCAGTGGGTGGGGTGACCTGCACGGTGAGCGTGCCGTTGATGAACAGCGGCTGCGGTTCAGCCTGCAGGCGATACACCAGATCGGAAGTCTCACCGGCGGTGAATGTTCCCGGCGGAAGAACGTAGGAGACAGACACTGCACTTTGCCCACCCGGCGGGGTCCAACCAACAATGCGGATCATGCGGTGACCAAAACCGTCGTCAACAAAGCCGCGGCCTACTTGCGCGCGACTATGCCCCTTGAATGGACGCACCGCGAAACCGTCCGGGTAGGAACTCGACAACTCCGTGGCCCGATCAGGCACATACAGCACATACGCGTTCTTGACCCACATCGTTTCGTAGCCGATGCGCTCAGGCGGTCCCTCTGGGCGATCCGGTGGAGTTGCGTTGGTCATGGTCAACTGCTGCGATACGCGCGCGGACCCATCCTCGAATAAGTTCACCCGTACCAACACGTTTCGCTGCTGGAAAACGTCGACCTTGCTTTGGTTTCCGTTTTGCGTGTAGACCGCAGACCAGTCGCCGGTGCGCGGATCAGCCACGGTTCCCGCGAAACCGGCCTGCAACGCCAACTCCTCGAGTCGTTGTTCTTTCATCCACATTTGGAAGTGCCGGCCAGGAGCAGTGCCTGCGATCGCTTGCACCGCACTGATCAGGGCATCGCCACCGAGAAGGCGCGTAAGCAACTCATCGAGCAGCAACTGATTCGCTTGCTGGCGTTCCACCGCATCTTCTTGACCGAAATTCTGGTAGGCATCGATGAGTAGAATTTCACCAAGCCGATCAGCATCAACGGTTCCATACGCAGCGGACTCGATCGGGCCGGTCTCTCGCAGCACCGCCGATACCGCCGTCAGATCCATAAACACCACGCCATCCACCTCGGGATACTCCCCACCCGCCCAGGCACCCGCCATCTCGCGCGCGGAGTAGAGGTAGTTGGGGTGAGTGTTGGTGACGACGAACGGGGCGTTACGCGGATTGCCCGGGAAGAACGGATTTGGTGCCGGGCCAAACCACTGCACCGGTGCGTTCAGTGGCGGGAAGAGTTGCGTGCTGGTTTGGCCCTTGATCGGGATCGAAATACGCCCATCAGAGAATTCGACCATCACCAACGTCAATGGAGCACCACCTGATGCGCGCATCTCGGCTTGGTTGCCGATCGCAATCAAGTAACGCTTGGGGCCATCAGCACCCAGCGCGCTCGGTAGAACAGGCGCGATTCGATCGAGCGCCTCCACTGCCGTTTGTACGGGTTTCATTTCTTCAAGAGCCCGATCGCGCGCGCGATCCAAGATTGACGAGAACGACGTCTCCAGTGCCATGGACTCCAGAGCAAGTTCAGCTGCATCGAGTTGTTCGATCACCGCTGTTGTTGCATCGGGGATTGATTTGAGTCGATCGAGGTCGACTTTGCCGTCACTGAAAATCTTGGCGCCACCTGACTCACCCGAAAGATCTCCATACAACGTGATCAGGGTTCCGGTGGCTTGGGCGATGTCATCCGCCGCCTCAGCGCCGGCTTGCCAATTGGACACAGCGGTGGAAAGCCCCGGGATCGCACCGAGCAACCGGACCGGAATCGAGTTAGCTGATGCGTTCAGCAGATCCGTCGACTCCTGGGCCAACTCAAACTCGGCCAAACCCAGCTCGTAATCCCCCGATGCGAGCCCGTCGGCGGACCCGGAAAGGTGGGATTGCAGACCCATTCCGGCGATTCCAGCCTGAGCCACCGAGACCATCACACCCAGTTGAATAAGGAAAACAAAGACCCCGAAAACCCCCGCGCCAGCGAGCAGCAACAGTCGAGAACGGGGCACCGGTTCAGTGTACGGAGGCACCCGGCAGCCTTACGTGTTGAATAGGTCCATGAGCACCCCCGTTATTGCAGCGTCCGGCACGTTCACCATCGCCCCGGCAAGCGCCGATCCCCTCACGGTCCACCGTTTGGGCTTCGGGGCGATGCGCATCACCGGCCCCGGCATTTGGGACGAGCCGGCCGATCATGACACCGCGATCGCCGTGCTGCGCCGGGCCGTTGAGTTGGGCGTCGACTTCATCGACACCGCGGATTCCTACGGACCCGAGGTGAGCGAGGACCTGATCAAAGAGGCCCTGCATGACGGCAAGGGCGGCTACGGCGAAGTGATCATCGCGACCAAGGGCGGTCTGACCCGGCAGGGTCCCGATCAGTGGGCTGCTGTGGGCCGGCCGGAGTACCTGCGGCAGTGCGTGCAGCTCTCGTTGCGTCGCCTCGGCGTGGACCGGATCGATCTGTGGCAGTTGCACCGCATCGACCCGCAGGTTCCCACCGATGATCAGTTCGGCGTCATCAAAGACATGCAGGCCGAAGGCTTGATCCGGCACGTCGGGCTCTCCGAAGTCAGCGTTGAAGAAGTTGAAGCCGCACAAAAGTTTTTTGACGTCGTCAGTGTGCAGAACCTCTACAACGTTGCCAATCGGGCGAGTGAAAAATTGCTGGCCTACGCGACTGCGAACAACATCGGATTCATCCCGTG
>JBIISH010000200.1:0-3973 GCA_044341115.1 Candidatus Nanopelagicales bacterium | reverse complement strand
CAACTTGCAGAAACCTGGATCGCGGCTGGTGATCGGGTGATCACTCGCCTTGTTTCAGCGCCAGCTACCGATGCACGTGCTGCTGTGGAAGAGGCGCAAGATCGGGTGATCTGGTGTGTGAAGGCAGATCGCTGGAATGGTGATCTCACGGTTGCGGTTTCGGATCTGCAGCGCGTAGTGCAAGAAGCTGAAGTGCATGCGTCACGGGTAGCTGGCTGAACGGGCACCTTTGGCAGATTGCACGTACTTATTGCTTACTGGCGGTGCCGGCACCCGACTAGGGGAAGATAAAGCCTCGTTAGTGGTGGCGGGGGAGAGTCTGCGTAGTCGGCTCATGTCCGAACTGCCCGCCGGTCACACTCATGAACTTGGCGTGGATTTTTCTGGTGGTCCGGCCTCGGCTGTAGTGGCCTACCTGCCCCAGGTCAGAACTGATCTGGTTGCGCTGCTGGCTGTTGATATGCCCTTCGCTGCGCCGCTGGTGGAACGCCTAGTTGCAGCATGGGATCAGGCGGTCGGCTATCAGGGTTTGGTCCCGATTGATGTAACCGGACGAGAGCAATGGCTCAGTGCCGTGTATTCGGTGGATTCCTTGCGCGAGGCATCCAAAGATCTCTGGATAGAGGGCAGAGTGCAGCCCGGTATCGCTATGAAAGCTCTTGTTGGCGGCCTTCGGATCTCGCGGGTTCCCTTATCTGAAGCCGATAGTGTGATGGCGCTAGACATAGACACTCCTGATGACCTTGCAATCGTCCAGGAAATTATGAAAGAAGGACATCGCCATGGAACCTGATCAGCAAGCACGGGTTGACGAATGGGTAGGGATCGTGTCTGAGGCGCTGGGAGTTGCAGCACCTAGTGAGTACGGACCGATCTTGGATGTCGCCAAGTACGCAGCCCATCAAGTTGAGCGGCCTTCAGCGCCAGTCACCGCTTACCTAGTCGGACTAGCTGTTGCGGGCGGTGCAGATGCGCAGCGAAGCGCTGAGATCATCAAAGCACTCAGTGATGAATGGGCGGCGCGGAAGTAGTGGCCGGTTCGTGACTCATATTTCATGGGCGCAAGCGCGCGCAGCAGCATGGGAAAGCGTGGCACCAACGGATAGTGAATCTGTGCAATTGGCGCACGCTGACGGTCGTATCGTGATTGATGACATTGCAGCGCTGTTCCCGTTGCCCAGTTTCCCCACCGCCGCAATGGATGGGTGGGCGGTTCGCTCGGCTGGTCCTTGGCAGATTGCCGGGACCGTTTCTGCTGGTGATGCACCTGTTGCTCAATTGCGTGATGGCGATGCACTCCGCATTGCAACCGGTGCCCCGGTTCCAGAAGGAGCAGACCGCATCATCGCCTGGGAAGACTCGGTTGTGACCGGTGATGAGTTGACTTTGCTAAATCCTGACTCCCATATCGCCAAGACCCACATGCGCCCTTCAGGGGAAGAGTGCCAGGAAGGAACGATCCTTGCCGTGGCTGGAGCACGTCTTAATCCAGCGCTCATCGGCCTACTTTCTGCATCTGGTCACGATGCTGTTGTGGTGCGGAGGCAACCACGTGTTCGGGTGATCGTGATGGGTAATGAAGTTGTGGCCTCTGGGATTCCTGATTCAGGGAAAGTGCGTGACGCCTTAGGGGTACAGATCCCGATGTGGGTTGTCCGGCTCGGTGGCATCGTCATTGACACGGTCCAGGTTGGCGACGACCTTGATGAACTGACTCAATTGCTCAAGGATTCGGTTCTCGATGTCGATGCGGTGATCACCACGGGGGGCACATCGCGCGGACATCGCGATCATCTTCGCGAAGCAGTAGGGAACGCAGCGGGTTCTTTGGTCTTTGATGGAGTAGATGTGCGGCCGGGGCACCCGATGATGCTGGGGTTAATTTCTGGAACGCCCATAATTGGACTCCCAGGAAATCCACTTTCGGCGTTGGTAGCGATGGTGACCGTTGCGGCACCGGTACTCGATGGTCTGCTCGGAAGGCCCATTCCACAGCTCGGATCGATCCGGCTTGCGGAGGATTTACGTTCTTCGGGAACTGCTACCCGGCTGGTTCTTGGCACGGATTTCTCAGGGGATTTTGTTGGCGTCGATCATGCGTCGTCGGCAATGTTGCGAGGGATCTCACGGGCCGATGGGTGGGCGATCATCTATGAGGGTGGTGCAGCAGAAGGTGCGAACGTTGACTGGTTGCCGCTGCCTTGGCGGCCGCGCCAGTGAACGACCTAGAAGGAGTCGGTTAACCGGCTTTGCGCTTGGTTGTGGTGCTCATCTTGCTGGCGGCTTTGCCAAGTTTGGTTGTGCCGTTGAGCTCCTCAGCCATGAACTCGCGGAGCAGGTCAATTGCTTTCAAGACTTTCTTACTCCGCAGCGAGTAAATAACGTTGAGTCCGTCTTTGTCGGCTTGCACTACTCCCCGATCTCGGAGCACAGCCAAATGCTGACTGGTGTTGGACTGCGACATCTCCAGAGCGTCAGCTAGATCATTTACTGTCATGGGGCCATTACGCAATTCAGTAATGATCATCAAGCGCTTGGGATCGGCAATGGCCTTGCAGATCCGGGCATGCAACTCGTGAATCTCAATCGATAGTTCGCGGTCCATGGCGCAATCATGCCCTACGCGCTACATCACAAGGTGGTCGTGGCGGCGCATTGGTTTTTACCGATCTCGAGGAACTCCAGTTCATCGGCAGAAACCTTTTTGCCCGCATTCACCTCGCGAATAGTGTCGTAGGTAGCTGGAGCACTTGGGAGCGACGTAACGATCTCCTGAACAAAGGCCATGAGGTCCTCTTCGTTGAGCAGCGTTGCCTCGAAAACGTGTCCGAGGTTGGTACGAACCAATCCGTCAGCGCCGACTTCATCCGGCGTGGACCAATGTGCTGGTAACACCATGGTGGCCGGATCAAGAGGCCGGAGTTTGTCATTGACGGTGTAAAAAAGCTCTTTGGCGAGTTCATCGGCTTGGCCGGTGAGATCGGGCCTACCGACACCGCGAACGAACACGGTGTCGCCAGTGAGCAGCAAGTGGCCCGGAATGTGTACGCAGGTTGTGCCGGGGGTGTGCCCAGGCATTTTGATAGCGAGGGTGGTGATGTGCACGTCGCCCAGATCGAGAACTTCACCGTCGATGAGCGGGCGGTTCTCGAATGGCACCGAGCCACCGGCATCCTCGAGTGGAAGGTGGTATTCAGCACCGAGCGCAACGGCCATCTCTGGACCACCACTGATGTGATCGGCATGTACGTGTGTGTCGATGACGTGGGTGATCTTCATTCCGTGTTCTTCCGCAAGAGCCACATAGGCATCTGGGAATCGAGCCGGATCAATAACCACAGCGTTGCGGCCGGGCACCCCAAGAACATAGGACAGGCAAGCCTTGGCGGGCCGGTGCATTTGCCAGCCCACCATGCCCTCCGGCAGATTTGGCAGAGCCTTTGCTACGAGTAGCTGCGCCCACGCTGTGGTTCCGCCCTCGAGGTTTCGAGTCTGGATACCTTTTTCTGCCAGCAGTTCATGCAGCATCCCTGCGCCGTTTCCATGTGGGCACACCACAACCGTGCCGTTCGGCACCTCCGGTGCGAGAGTGTCAATGTCCTCGACAGCAACCCAGATCGGCACGTTGCGCATTGCGACTGGGGCAGGCCCCTCTATCTGCCACGTCGCGTATTCATCTTGATTCCGTACGTCGAGAATTAATGGCACATGGCCGTGCTCAATCTCGTAGTAAAGCTCAGCAGGTGTCACTGAAGTGGGCATCTCAACCTCCGATGAGGATCACGGTATATGCGCAGACGCTAATACAAAATATGGCGAGATTCCTGTCAAATAAAGAAATGCCAACAAATTGTTGGGAAGTGCTTGCCTCAACGTGTCCGGACATCTACGGTCATGTCATAGGCCCCGTTCCAGAGGTCTCGGTCCAGAAATGAGGCGATTATGACCGAGGAAGCCAAAGACCCGAATTCCA
>JBIISH010000199.1:0-3984 GCA_044341115.1 Candidatus Nanopelagicales bacterium | reverse complement strand
ATGTGGAGCCGGTGGTTTGGAGACGAAAAGAATGACCTCAGTCGCCGGATCAGACTTCAAGGCATCGATAGCCAATGCAGCCATGCGACCACCAATGTCGTCGTTGAGATCGCGGCCCCCGAGGCCGATGACCTGCGAGACACCTACCCCCCAGCGATCGAGAAGGGACATAGCCTCCTGAGCACCGGTTCCTGCGGCCGCAATCACGCCCACGGGTCCAGGGGAGACGACGTTCGCGAACGCTAGACCAGTTCCGGCGAGCATCGCTGTCCCCGCGCCGGGCCCCATGAGGAGTCGTCCGCGTGCAGCAGCGTGTTCCTTCAGGGCGATCTCATCGGCCCTGCTCACGTTGTCACTGAAGAGGAGAACGTCAAGTTCGCGTCCGAGGCATTTGTGTGCCTCTAGTGCTGCATAGTCGCCAGGCACCGAAATTATGGCAATGTTCGCCGCAGGTTTGAGTCGCAGTGCTTGATCGAGCGAGATCGGTACTTCCTCGGCTCCGGTTGCTACCACTCGCTGGCCTGAGAACATGGAGGCCTCGGCACGCTCAGCAGCTTCCGCTGCGGCTGCTTCATCACTGGCCTCGACGGCGATGAAGAGATCACCCGGCTTCGCACCGTCGAGATCGTGAGTGGCGAATCCTCGCTCAATGAGGGTATCTATGTTCGCAGGTGTGGCCATCGCCGTCGAGCCCCAGATGACCCCGGGACTTTCCTCGAGAACTCTGGTCCCAGACATCTGGATAACGGAGTCAACGTAGGTGTCCTTGAACCGACGAATGAAATACGTGGTCGTCATGATGGGACTCTCCTGACGATGTGCGTGCCAGGACCTAAGAGGTTGTCAAGTGCATCGGACGTCAGGCTGGCGCTGGTGATCACGGCGACGCCATCACAAGCTTCGACGAAGTCGATTGCGGCCTCCACCTTCGGTCCCATGCTCCCCTCAGGGAATTGACCTGCTTGTGCATGAGCCCGCATCTCCTCGACGGCTACGACGTTCAACTCCCGCTGATTCGGCTTTCCAAAGTCTAGAAGAACGGTGTCGACACCAGTCACGAGAACGAGTGCATCGGCCTTGAGTTCGACTGCAAGAAGTGCCGCAGCGCGGTCCTTGTCGATGACGGCGCCTACTCCTCGAATCGTTCCGTGATCGTCGATGACTGGAATGCCGCCACCTCCCCCTGCGATAACCATGAATCCCTGATCGGCAAGCGTCGCGATTGCTGTGCGCTCGAGGATGCGCCGAGGTCGCGGCGAGGCAACCACCACCCGGTAGCCACGGCCGGCATCTTCGACAACTTGCTGACCGGTTCTGGCGGAGTGCTCTTGCGCTTGATCGAGAGTGTAGAACGGTCCGATGGGCTTGGTGGGACGCTTGAACGCAGGGTCGTCCTGATCAATCGCGACGTGAGTCACGACACTCACAACGGAGCCAGCTTCGAGTCCGCTTTCGTTGAGTAGGGCCGACTCAATGAGGTGACCGATGAGGCCTTGGGTCATTGCCCCGAGGGCGAAGAGCGGCTGACTCGGAACGAAATCTTCCGCCTTGTCTTGTTGCACCGCGAGGTTTCCGACTTGTGGCCCGTTTCCGTGGGTGATGATGACCTTCCAACCGGCTTGGTGAATAGCCACGATCGACTTCGCCAACGACTGACAATTCGCCAGCATTTCATCGTAGGTGCCAGATTGGCCCTCGAGGGTGATCGCATTTCCGCCGAGTGCGATAACAACGGTTCGGGGGGTGAGTCGGTCAGTCACAGAGCGCCTTCCGCCGGGTCACAAGATCGTCCTGTAGGTCCCTAATATATGTCATAAGATATTTAGTCGACACTATAGTAAATGCTCCTTGATCGTGCGTCATAATGGGGGAATGACCGTGTGGAACTCTGATACCACCGGCGCCTTTATTTCCCGATTGGAGGCGGCCGAACGTCGGATCTACCCACTAGCAATGACTGATACCGACCAGTATCAAAGAGCAGTCACGCTCGTCGGGCTGCTTTCTCGACACCTCGAAGGCTCTGGCGCCTCGGCGGAGGAACTCGAGCTACTTCGCCACCAAACGTTGATACGCTTGCGAGGAATTGCTAGCGAGCAGGCCATCGTTATGGCGGATCTCGACGAGGAATCGGTCGTCGATGCGGCACTTGCCGCGCGCTATCGGGTAATACAAGCGGATTCTGCCGCGCACTCGAGTGATCGGGCTATTGCGGAAGCCATGGCTGCAGGGGAGCACTGGGCTTCGCTGCTGGCTCCAGACGTGAGTACCCTCGGATTTGCTTCCGAGCAGCGTTGGGTAGACCTGCACATCGAGACGGGTATTCGTCTGGTGCGAACGATAACCCCGGATTCGGTCACCGGACATGCCAAGTTCCGCATCGAACTGCTGCCCGCAGAGGCTGCTGATTCGACGCTGGTCATTGATTTTGACGATCGGCGTGAATGGCTGCGCGAGGCTGCCGAACTGCGGGACACTATCGATGGCCACAAGGCATGAACGGTTTTCTAGAATGCTGACTTAAGATGATGTATCGTCTTCTAAAGTAGATGTACTTCTCGACAAAGACGACGTCCGCCTGCCTCGCACGGGAGGAAGCATGACCGCAATCTTGGACTACGCAACGGTTCGCGAATCGATCGAGGCTGATGGCCGAGCGATTTCTGGCGAGCCCAGTTCATGGGACTTCAGCAGTCTTATCATGGATGTTCAGGCGCGGGGCCTTCGCGTCGAGGCCGAGATGGAGCGGCGCTCGGGGGGAGCCGGACCGACCGATGCTGGGATGCTGTGGATTGAGGGCTACCCGGTCACGACACCAACGGATAACGCAACGGCATCGAGTTCCCCCTATCTACTGAAGGCCGAGGACGACGGGTACGGCATCTATCGGGGTGAAGTACGCGTGGCATCGGCCCGGGCTGAGCAGAGACCGCGATTCTATGATCTGAAGACTGCTGATGGCGTCCCCTACGAACACATCGCTCTGCTGCACCTGGACTCCCTTGCGAGCACCGTTGTTCAAACTTGTGCTTATTGGGGCAATGATGACCAGTGCACTTTTTGTGGCATCGGACTGTCTTTGGAATCGGGCCGAACAATCGTCAAGAAGACTCCAGCGATGCTTGCAGAGGTGGCAATCGCAGCACGAGACCTCGACGGTGCGATTGATGCGACATTGACAACTGGAAGCTCCCGTGGCGTAGACCGAGGAGCACGATATGTCGGTCGGTGCGGTCAGGCGGTAAAGGAAGCAAGTGGCCTTCCTGTCGAGGTTCAGTTCGAACCACCCCTCAACCTCGACGTAATCAATGAGGTCGGTGATATGGGCATTGACTCGGTTGGCATCCATGTCGAAACGTTCGATCCGCAGGTGCTCGCACGTGTGGCTCCGGCCAAGGCTGCCTCAGGTATCGAATCGTACTTCGCTGCATGGGAGCGGGCCGTCAAGGTCTTTGGCGAGGGCCAGGTCTCGACGTACGTCATTCTCGGAATGGGTGAAGACCCCGAGATCACCATCCAAGGAGCAAAGCGCGCAATCGACGTTGGCGTGTACCCGTTCGTCGTGCCGTTGAAGCCGGTGGCCGGCTCACTCATGGCGGATTGGCCCTCACCCTCCCGCGAATATGTCGAACCGATCTATCGCCGAATTCAGGCGTACATGGCCCTGCGTGGCATGCACGCCGGAACCGCGAAGGCTGGCTGCGCACGATGTCAGGCGTGTTCGGGTCTGAAATCCCTCGAGCCCCTGACCCCGCGCGCAGTTCCAGTGCAGATCGGCCCTCGACCGAACTCATGAGAGCACCTGCTGGCTTCTCGAGCCTCCAGATCAGGGTTCGTGCTGCGAATTCGGCGCTTGAGCGCGCAGGCCACTTCGCGGTTCGTCGATCGGTCTTTGTTGGCGAACAGCATTTGTTCGCGGAAACTGACCGTGACGGGCGCGACGATGACCCTTCGACAATCCACCTCATAGGCGAGGCGGATGAC
>JBIISH010000222.1:0-3618 GCA_044341115.1 Candidatus Nanopelagicales bacterium | reverse complement strand
GAGATCGCTGTCCGGTGCCAGCACGAATGCCCCTGCGTAACCGATCACGTGACCAGCTCGCTCCGCGGTCAGATAGATGCGGGTTTCCAGGGCGAGTTCCCCCCAGAACTGTTCCTCGGACCACGCATCGGTCGGAAAAAGGGCCTGCTCCAAACCGGCAACGGCTGGGATGTCCCACCACCGCATCAGGCGAATCTGCACTGACGTCTCACTCATCAGGAGCCCACCGGCAACGTCGCATCTGGTTGGCGCAAGTAAATCGGCAACGCCGGAACAAGCACCTTTGCTCCGCGGTGATGCACGAGCTTGGCCATCCACTCCGCATCGGGAAATTGCACAGATGCAGCATCGGGTCGCACCAAGTCGGCCGCCGGCCCGCACCACAGCAGCGCGCGAACAGCCGGGTCAATGTCGGCGGGGCGTTGCACGATCGGCCCGAGTTCTCGGTCGCCGGCTGCGTCGTACTTGGCCCAAAAAACTTCACGACGGCGCGCATCGAGGGCCACCGCAAAGTGACCACCGGCCTTGTTCTCTGCATGGATGGCAAACGCAACGGCGTCGAGGGAACACACTCCGTGCACCGGAACTCCCCAGGCCAAGGCGAGCGCGCGGGCGAAAGAAATCCCTACACGCAGGCCCGTATAGGGGCCGGGGCCAACGCCACACACCACCATGTCGGTGCGAACGACTCCGGCCTCTGCCAAAACCCGTTCCACCAGACCACCAATAACTTCAGCGTGGCCGCGAGCATCATCGTGCGATGCAGTTGCCAAAACCTCGTCGCCATCAACAACGGCCACAGATGTGATCGGAGTAGACGTATCGATCGCAAGAATCATGCTTCAGCCCAACCCGCACGCCACGAACCGTCGGTGAGGAAACGCCCGCCCCGTGCAACCACGTCAACGCGGCGAAGATCGGGATCATCCTCATCGATGTCAATCACGAGTTCGAGAACATCATCGGCGATCATCGGGCCCGCATCGTGGCCCCACTCGATCACCGTGATCACCGACTCAACTTCCACGTCGAGATCGAGCAGTTCAGCAGAGCCACCGAGTCGGTAAGCATCCATATGCACCACATCAGGGCCGCTGGGCGCCGGTAGAACTCGACTGATCACAAATGTGGGGCTGGTCACCGGCTCAACAATGCCTAACCCGCGCGCGAGCCCTTGAACAAAAGTTGTTTTACCCGCTCCAAGGTTGCCGGTCAGCACCAACACATCTCCGGCTCGAAGGTTGCCCGCAACGCGCTGCCCCAACTCCTGCATCGCAGCAGGCCCAGTCACTGAGATCACGAGAGTTCAGCGGTAGGTGGCAGGTCGCGGCGCACCTTCGCCACCAAAGCCGAAAGCAGCTCATTGATCTGATCAGGCACCTCGAGGATCGCCATGTGACCGCTGTCGTGCAGCACCACGAAATCTGCGCCCGGCACGCTGCGCACGATCTCTTCACTGGCAGCCACCGGAGTCAAGCGATCAGCATCGCCCACGATCACCAGTAGCTGCACGTTTTGTAGAACGGGAAGCGCAGCGCGCTTGTCGTGGTCGTGCAATGCGGGCAAAAACTCCGCGAGCACATCGAGTGCGGTGGTCGAGACCATCTGCGCAACAAAACGGCCAGCACCTGCCGGTGCTTTCGAGCCGAAGGCATAGACCCGGGTCAATAGCAGACCAAGATCGCTACTCCCCCAGTCCTGCAGCCGTACCACCTCTTTGCGCCCGGCCAAACTTGATGCCAATGCTGGTGCGGCCGACTGCACCAATCGGCCCAGCGGTGCAGGAAGGCCGAGCGTTCCTTGATTAAGCCCGCCGGCGGTGGTGGAGATGAGGGCAACTCCACGGATCCGATCACCGAACCACTCGGGGTGCGCAGCACACAGGGCCATGATCGTCATGCCACCCATGGAGTGACCCACGAGCACGATGGGGCCGGTGGGAGCACACGCCTCGATCACCGTGGCAAGGTCTGCGCCCAATTGCTCTACGTGGTGGGTGTCAAAATCGGCGCGCATGGATCGGCCATGGCTGCGCTGGTCGTAGAAGACCAATCGCGCGGTGCCACGCAGGGCCTCTCGTTGGTAGTGCCACGAGTCCAAGCTGAGTGCGTAGCCATGCGCAAAAATTATGGTGAGATCGTCGGGGCCTTCGTCGATGTCGATGTGGATCTGGTTGCCATCATCAGCGAGCACGGTCATGGCAGTGCCGCGCAGCACTCCGTACTGATCGAACCACTCATCTTCACCGGCGAGAACCGACTTGCGCATCAAGGTGCGCTCCAGAACGGCTCCTGCGGCTGCCCCCACGGCCAGTGCCCCGCCGGCCAGCAACCCGGTGCCGGCCATGCGAAGTGCGGAAGTTAGATCTATGCCCACGAGGCACCACGGTACCGGCGAGGCACCCGCACGCCGAGTCGAGTCACGATCTCATAGCCAATGGTCTCTGTTGCCTCGGCCCAATCATCAGCCGTCCACTCACCATGCGCCCCCGGGCCAAAGACCGTGACTTCGGCTCCCGCCGCAATGTCGGTTGGGTGATCGGAAAGATCGACGACGAACTGATCCATCGCGACCCGGCCCAGGATTGGTGCCAACCTGCCGGCCACCAGCACTTTCCCGCACGCACTTGCTGCCCGCGGGATCCCGTCGGCATAACCGATCGGCACCAGACCAATGCGTGCATCGTTTGCGGCAAGCCACGACGTTCCGTAGGAAACCCCTGTTCCTGCGGGGATCGTTTTCACCATCGCCAGGCGGCTATGCAAGGTCATGGCCGGGACCACCGGCACCGCACCTGCAACTGCAACTGCACCAGCAGAAAGTCCGTAAACGGAAATTCCGGTGCGCACGATCGATGTGCGAGCGGCCGAGTAACCGATCACACCCGCACTATTTGCCAGATGCAGGTGCGGCGCCTTTACACCGAGTGATTCCGCCATCGCAGTTGCTGCGGAAAACTTTTCGAACTGCATCAGCACATAGGGATCGTCAGCAACGTCGGCGTTCGCAAAGTGCGTCCAGAACGCCTCGACTTCAATCAGACCTGCATCGCGCGCAGCGCGAACAGCGGTCACCAGCTCGGGCCAATCAGCCAAGGTGCAGCCATTACGGCTCAGGCCAGTGTCAATCTTGAGATGAATCCGGGCAACCGTGCCGGCAGCGTGAGCTGATGCAGCAACTTCAGCCAATGCCCAGGTGGAGGAGACCGAAAGGTCAACCCTTTGCGCAACGCACGCGTCTATGTCTGGATCACCCGGAGCCCATAGCCACGCAAGGATCCGACCAAGATCACCTGAAGTGCGCAGCTCCAGAGCTTCACTGGGCAGCGCCACCCCGAGCCAGTTGATGCCGCTCTCGCGCGCCAGTCTGGCTACCGGGATTGCGCCATGGCCGTAGGCGTCAGCTTTGACCACCACCATGAGTTCAGATTCAGGTGCGATCCCTTGCAGAACTGCGATGTTGTGTGCGATCGCATCAAGATCAACAACTGCCTCGGCCCGGATCATGCGCCCTCCCCCCGGCGTGCATGGGAAATCGCCTCGGGAAGGTTGTCCAGAATCTCCAGGGCGGTCACTGGTCGGCCGCGGCTACCTGCAATCCGACCAGCTCGGCCGTGCA
>JBIISH010000053.1:0-8554 GCA_044341115.1 Candidatus Nanopelagicales bacterium | reverse complement strand
CGATTGTGATCAGCAGCACGAAGACCATCGAGAGCTGATCGAGCTGGAAGGCCATGTCGGCCTGGAATTCTCCGACAAAGACCCACGTAAACAGTGTCTGGTCGATCGTGCGTTCATCAGCGGGCCGATCAAGGAGGCCGAGGAGCATCAACACACCGAGCACGGCAGAGGCCGAGACCGTCAGAACCCCGAGGTACGGCCCCCACGAGTTGGTGCGTCGCCCACCGAACAGCAGCACGATTGCGCCGGCCAAAGGCAGCGCAATGAGCAGCCAAATCAGTGAGAACACCCCCTCAGCGGGCATCAACTCAGTCACCTTGTCGTCCTTTTCCTCAGTGGTCGTGTGGTCTTGTGCGGCTAATGCGTTTATCTAGTACTTGAGCAGACTTGGTTCATCGATCGATGCGGATCGTCGCGTTCGGAAAATGGTCACGATGATGGCGAGGCCAATCACAACCTCAGCAGCGGCAACCACCATCACAAAGAAGGCCACAACTTGGCCATCGAGGTTGCCGTTCATTCGAGCGAAAGCGACGAAGGCCAAGTTTGCTGCGTTGAGCATGAGTTCAACGGACATGAACACGATGATCGCGTTGCGGCGAACCAGAACCCCGATGGCGCCGATGCTGAACAGCACCGCGGAGAGCAGGATGTAATTCGACGGGTTCACTCTGATTCGCCTTCCGTGAGGCGGCGCACATTGGTGATGTCGTTGACATCGATCGCACGCGCATCATCACGGGCACGCAGCGGCGCAGGGATGCTGAGCGCGCTGGTGCTGCCGTCGGGAAGAAGAGCGGGGGTGTCAACAGCGTTGTGCCGCGCGTAGACACCGGGGCTGGGCTTGTTGCCCGGGTGCCCACCGTCGGTGAACCGATCCTGGGAAAGTTCGCGCTGGGTCTTGCGGGGCTGCCAGTACTCGCGGTGCGTGAGCACCATCGCACCGACCGCCGCGGTGATCAGCAGTGCACCGGTTGCCTGGAACGCGATGATGTAATCGGAGAACATCAAGCGAGCCAAGCCCTGCACGTTGCCGCCATCGGCGTCATTTGCCGCATCAAGGCCGATGGTGCCGGCGCCCGAGAGACCAGCGCCAAGACCCGCCACGAGCATGATCGCGAGGCCAACGCCGAGCAGGAGCGCGGCCACGCGCTGACCCTTGATCGTTTCGATCAGCGAATCCGAGGAATCGACGCCAACAACCATCAGCACAAACAGGAACAGCATCATCACCGCGCCGGTGTAGACGACAACCTGCACCATTCCAAGGAACGGGGCAGAGTTGGCCACGTAGAGGATCGCGAGGTTGATCATCGTCAGAGCGATCCACAGCGCGCTGTGCACGGCCTTGCGGGAAATCACCATGCCGAGAGCGCCGACCACAGCGAGGCCTCCGCAAATCCAGAAGACCAAGGTCTCGCCGAGATTGGGTTCAATTACTTCATTCACGAAGTGACCTCGCTGGCTTCTTCATCGAGCAGTTCCTGCTCGATGAGTTGCTCGGGCACTGCGCCGGTGATCTTGCCGGCGTAGTAATCGGTATCGGTGGTGCCAGGAACCATGGGATGTGGCGGGGCGAGCATGCCGGGCAACATCGGGGCGAGCAGATCTTTCTTTTCATAGATCAGATCGGCACGGTTGTTATCGGCCAACTCAAACTCGTTGGTCATCGTGAGTGCGCGCGTGGGGCACGCCTCGATGCACAGCCCGCAGAAGATGCAGCGCACGTAATTGATTTGGTACACGCGGCCGTAACGCTCGCCGGGTGAGAACCGCTCGGTCTCTGAGTTCTCGGCACCTTCCACGAAAATCGCATCGGCCGGGCAGGCCCATGCACACAACTCGCACCCGATGCACTTCTCGAGACCATCGGCCCAACGGTTGAGTTGGTGGCGACCATGAAAACGAGGCTTCGGCGGGTACTTGGTGGAGTCCTCGGGGTACTGCTCGGTCACCACCTTCTTAAAGATGGTGTTGAAGGTCACGCCGAATCCGCGGACCACCTGCGGCATCTCAGGCATCTGGTGCCTCCTCGTTGGTGGTTTCTGGGGCGGCAACCGCGACCGTGGTGGTGGCCACAACGCCTGCAGCCATTGCTCGGCGTGAGGTGTATTCGAAACGCTCGCCGGGCAGCGGAGGAACCGGGTAGCCGCCGGCATTGGCATCGAATGGCCGGGCGCGGCGTTCATCCAATTCGAGTTCGGCTGCGGCATCACGCTTATCCGCGCGCAGCTGGAACAGCCACGATCCGATGAGCAGTACCGCAATTACGATTGCGCCGCCAACGAGCAGTTGCGTGTTGGTCACCGAGACGGAGTCACGGAACAGGCGAGCGATGGCGATGACAAAGATCCACACGATTGAAATCGGAATCAGGATCTTCCAACCAAACTTCATGAATTGGTCGTAGCGCATCCGTGGCAGCGTGGCTCGGAGCCAGATGAACAAGAAGATGAAGAGCTGCACCTTGATCAGCCACCACAGGACCGGCCACCAACCGGTATTTGCTGACTCCCAGAGGGAGAGTGGCCACGGCGCAAGGTACCCGCCGAGGAACAACGTGGTGGCGAGCGCGGAAACGGTGACCATGTTGATGTATTCCGCGAGGAAGAACATCGCGAACTTCAGCGAGGAGTACTCGGTATGGAAGCCGCCGACCAGTTCGCCTTCTGCTTCAGGGAGATCGAAGGGTGCGCGGTTGGTCTCACCGACCATCGAGGTTACGTAAATCAAGAACGACGGCAACAGAATGACGGCGTACCAAATCGGCTCTTGAGCAATCACGATTTCTGACGTGGACATCGATCCGGCGTACAAGAAGACGCCTACGAAGGAAAGGCCCATGGCGATTTCGTAGGAGATGACCTGCGCGGTAGAACGAAGGCCACCAAGGAGTGGGTAGGTGGAACCCGATGCCCAACCGGCGAGCACCAATCCGTACACGCCGATCGATGCGATCGCCAGGACGTAGAGCACCGAGACCGGGAAGTCGGTGAGTTGCAACGGAGTTTCCACACCGAAGATCGAGACGGTGGGGCCGAAGGGAATCACGGCGAAGGCAACGAACGCGGCCGTTGCCGAAATTACGGGGGCAATCCAGTACACGCCAACGTGCGCAGACTTCGGCAGGATTTCTTCCTTGAATGCGAGCTTGAAGCCGTCCATCAACGACTGCAGCAAGCCGAAGGGGCCAACGCGGTTCGGGCCTATGCGGTTTTGCATGCGCGAGACAACCCGGCGCTCCCACCAAATGGTGAACAGGGTCAGCAGCACAAGCAACCCGAAGACCGCTACGGATTTACCGATAACGAGCCACCACGGATCGTTACCGAACAAGCCGAACTGTGAACCGCTCATGGCCGTCCTCCCGCACTGATCTGGACAACATCGCCAAAGCCGAGCCCCAGGTCGCGGTAAATCCGGGAACCTTCGCTGTTCATGGGCACCCACACCACGTCAGGGACCATCTCGGTGATCTCCACCGGCAAGGAGATCGCACCGGCAGGGCCTGCGAGCGTTGCGGTTTCGGTGATGCCGTTTGCAGCAGCTGTTGCTGCAGACATCCGCGCAACTGTGGGGCGCGCGGTTGCGGCAAGGTGCGGCTCATCGGACTGCATCAGCCCGAGGTCAAGGAGTTGGCGCCAGGTCGCGAGCCGAACCCCAGTTGCTGGCGGCTGCGCTGCAACAGCAGTGCGCGTGGTGCGAGCACCGCGCCACGGACCCAATGCACCGATCTGACCGCGGATACCCGTGACGCTGCCCTCAACAGTTGCATCCATCACTTCGGCGATGGCGGAGATCACGCCGGCATCTGATGTGGTGAGTGCCTCATGAAAGACCTGCCCAAACGGGCGCGGCCGGCCTTCCCAGTCCAGGAAGGTTCCAGATTTCTCGGTGACCACACCGGAGGGGAAAACAACATCGGCAGCAGCGGTGACCTCGTTGTGGTGGGTGGAAATTGCCACCACGCTCGTCTCGGATGCAAGAGCTGCGCGCAGCAGGTCGGCATCGCTTAAGTCATCAACCTCAACACCACCGATGAGCAGCGCTGCGTAATCACCGCGCGCTGCATTTTCGAGCAGTGCACGACCGGACCGACCAGGCTGCGGTAAACGGTCAGCGGACATGCCCCAGATGCGGGCGACTTCTTCACGAGCTATGGCATCAGTGAGCGGGCGACCGCCAGGTAACAGACCTGCGAGAGCGCCGGCATCGAGTGCGCTGCGCTCCCCCGCACGTCGTGGCACCCAGACCAGTGCCGCGCCCGTGCTGGTTGCCAGATCTGCCACCGCGGTGAGTGCGCCGGGAACCGCAGCAGCGCGCTCACCGACCATGATAACCGCGCCGGGCCCAGCAAGTGCCGAGCGAATCTCTGCGGAAAGTTCGGTGAGTGCTCGTACCTCATCACCGGGAGCGCATGCCACGAGTTCGGCGCTCATTTTTTCCGAGCCGGTTGTCAGGTGCGAGGAAACAGTGACCACGCGGGTGCCACTTCGGGCGGCTTTGCGAAGACGCAAGAAGACGATGGGTGATTCATCCTCTGGCTCGAAATCCACGAGGAGCACGAGCGGTGCGCTCTCCAATGATCCGTACGTTGTGGTGACCGGGCTACCTGCAACAACAGCTGCAAGGAATCCGGCTTCTTCATCAGACATTGCGCGTACACGGAAGTCGATGTCATCTGTTGCCAGCACGGCGCGGGCCATTACCGAGTAGGCATAGGCATCCTCAACGGTGCTCCGCCCGCCAACGAGCACACCTGCATTACCGCGGGCAGCCTCAAAGATGCCAGCGGCTGTTGCCAGTGCTTCTGGCCAGGAGGCCACGCGCAGTTCGCCGTTTTCACGGACAAGCGGGGCGTTGATGCGGCCGTGGAATTGGTAACGGAAAGCGAAGCGACCTTTGTCGCAGTTCCACTCTTCATTGACCTCGGGGTCATCCCATGCCAACCGGCGGGTGACAACCCCGCGGCGGTAATCGGTGCGCAGCGAACAACCCGATGCGCAGTGCTCACACGTGGTGGGCACGGAGACCAGATCAAATGGGCGGGAGCGGAAGCGGTAGTCAGCACTGGTGAGCGCACCGACCGGGCAGATCTGGATCGTGTTGCCAGAGAAGTAGGAGTCAAAAGGCTCATCATCTGCGGTGCCGACCTGCTGCTGCGCGCCACGCTCGAGCAGTTCGATCATCGGATCGCCAGCGATCTGTTCGGCGAACCTGGTGCAGCGAGCGCATGACACACAACGCTCACGATCAAGCAGGATCTGCGCGCTGACATTGATCGGCTTGGGGAACGTGCGCTTTTCTTCGGTGAAGCGGGTCTCGGGCCGACCGACCGACATCGCCTGGTTCTGCAAAGGGCACTCGCCACCCTTGTCGCAGACCGGGCAGTCAAGCGGGTGATTGACCAACAAGAACTCCATCACGCCGGCTTGGGCTTCTGCTGCCACCTGCGAGGAGTGCTGGGTATGCACGTTCATGCCTTCGGCAACCATTTGTGCGCACGCGGGCTGCGGCTTGGGCATTCCGTCGACCTCGATCAAGCAGGCGCGGCACGCAGCGACTGGATCAAGGAGCGGGTGATCGCAAAAGCGTGGGATCTCGATGCCGATGAGTTCGGCGGCGCGAATGACCAGCGTGCCCTTGGGCACCTGCATCTCGACGCCGTCGATGGTGACGTTCACCAGGTCGGTGGGCACGGCCACCTGGGCACCTGGCTCGTTAGTGATGGTCATCGCGCTGCCGCCTCTGCAAAGACGTAGGACGCACGCGGGTCGAATGTTTCATCGACTGGAGTGTGGGTGGCCGCATCGAACTCATCGCGGAAGTACTTCAGTGCAGCCGGGTAGGGCGTTGCCGCAGCATCACCGAGTGCGCAGAAGGATCGGCCGGCGATCTGGTTGCACAGATGCGTGAGGGTCTCGACTTCTTCCTGGCTGCCATGACCGTGCTCAAACTTCTCGAGCACACCGGTGATCCAGTAGGTGCCTTCGCGGCAGGGCGTGCACTTGCCGCAAGACTCGTGCTTGTAGAACTCGAGCCAACGAGTCACGGCCTTGACCACACTCACTGTTGAATCGAAGACCATCGGGGTGCCGGTGCCGAGCATCGTGCCGGCGGCAGCCATGTCTTCATAGGTCATGGGAATGTCGAGGTGCTCTGCCGTGAGCATCGGAACAGAAGATCCACCGGGCAACCAGAACTTGACGTCGACGCCACCGCGCATGCCACCGGCGTATTCAAGAAGTTCACGCATGGTGATGCCGAGGGGGGCTTCATAGATACCGGGGCGATTCACGTGGCCGGACACCGCAAACACCTTGAAGCCCGGAGACTTTTCGGTACCGAACTGGCGGAACCAATCGACACCGCGATCGATGATGTAGGGAATGTTGGCGATGGTCTCAACGTTGTTGATCACCGTGGGCGATGCGTACAAACCGGCAACGGCCGGGAACGGAGGCTTGAGACGGGGCTGCCCGCGGTAGCCCTCGAGGGAATCGAGCAGTGCGGTTTCTTCACCGCAGATGTAGGCACCCGCGCCAGAGTGCACGACGATTTCCAGATCAAAACCAGAGCCGAGAATGTTTTTGCCGATGAGGCCGGCGGCCCGCGCCTGCTCTACTGCGAAAGCAACCTTACGAATGGCGTTGGGAACCTCACCGCGAATGTAAATGAACGCGTGGTTCGCGCGGATCGCGAACGAGGTGATGATCACCCCTTCTACGAGTGCGTGCGGATTCGCCATCATGATCGGGATGTCTTTGCAAGCACCAGGCTCTGACTCATCAGCGTTGACCACGAGGTAGTGCGGCTTGCCATCATTTTGCGGAACGAAAGACCACTTCAAGCCGGTGGGGAATCCCGCACCGCCGCGGCCGCGAAGACCAGAATCCTTCACCGTTGCAATAACAGCATCGGGATCAGACTTGAGCGCCGTGGCCAGTGCGCGGTAGCCGCCGTGCGAACGGTAGCCATCGAGTGTGTAGAGAGTTGGGTCGTTCCAGTGCTCGGTGATAACAGGTGTCAGTGTCATGACGTCAGTTCTCCTGTGCCGGACTGGAAGGGGCAGGTATTGAAGAGGTAGGGATTGAAGGAGCGCTCATTCCGAGCTCAGTTGCAACGGTGAGGCCAGCGAGCATTTTTGCGTCGACGCTGTTGCCTTCGGTTGCAAGTTCATCGCTAGCACATGCGAGCGTGCGCTCTGTTGCGTCGAAATTTCGGATACGCGGCCCGCGGGTCGACCACACTTCTTCACCGCGCTCCAGACGATCAAGAACGTCGACTGCAGTTGTTGGGGTGACGTCGTCCATGAATTCCCAGTCGACGGTCATAACAGGAGCATGCGTACAGGCTGCCTGGCACTCGATGCGCTCGAGAAAGAACTCACCATCAGCTGTGGGTTCGTTGTGGCCGACGCCAAGGCGCTCGGCTACTGCGTCGAAGACAGCGTCGCCACCGAGAAGTGCGCAGAGTGTGTTGGTGCAAACGCCGATGTGGTGCTTGCCCACGGGGCGACGCTTGTACATCGTGTAGAAGGTGGCCACCGCGGTCACTTCGGCCGGCGTGATGTTCAGAACATCAGCGCACGCGTGGATGCCTTCGACGGTGATCTCGTTGTCTTCGGCCTGCACAAGGTGCAGCATCGGAAGCAACGCCGAACGCGGAACCGGGTAGCGCGCAGCCAGCTCGCGCATTTCCGCGATGGTGTTGTCACTGATCGTCATGGTCTGATCTCTCCCGGCCCTATCGGTCCACGCCGCCCATAACGGGATCGATGCTGGCGACAGCACCAATCACGTCGGCGATCATGCTGCCCTCGGACATTGCGGAAACGGCTTGCAAGTTGGTGAATGACGGGTCGCGGAAATGCACGCGGTACGGGCGGGTTCCGCCAGCACTCACGATGTGCGCACCCAACTCACCGCGCGGAGACTCGATTGCTGAATACACCTGACCCGGAGGAACCGTAAAGCCTTCGGTGACCAGCTTGAAGTGATGGATCAAAGCCTCCATGGACTCAGCCATGATGTGCTTGATGTGCTCGGGTGAGTTGCCTTGGCCATCAGAGCCGATGGACAGTTGCGAGGGCCATGCGATCTTCTTATCGGCCACCATCACCGGGCCTGGCTGCAAGCGATCGAGGCACTGCTCAACAATCTTCAGCGACTCCTGCATTTCAGCAACGCGGATCAAGAATCGGCCGTAGGCATCGCAGGTGGTCTGCGTGGGAACGTCGAACTCGTAGGTTTCGTAACCGCAGTAGGGCTGCGACTTGCGCAGATCGTGCGGCAGGCCGGTGGAACGCAACACCGGGCCGGTGATTCCCAGCGCCATGCACCCGGCCAGGTCGAGGTAACCCACGCCGACCGTGCGGCCCATCCAAATGGTGTTACCAACGAGCAGATCCGTGGTGTCTTTCATGCGCTTACGCAGCAGCGGCAAGGTGTCGCGAATCTTTTGTTCGGCACCGGCTGGCAGATCCTGAGCCACTCCACCTGGGCGGATGTAAGCACTGTTCATCCGCAGGCCGGTGACCATCTCGAAGATGTCG
>JBIISH010000119.1:0-5707 GCA_044341115.1 Candidatus Nanopelagicales bacterium | reverse complement strand
CACCCAACTCCATGCCACCGGTGGCCAGAGCAACCAGGTGCGAGGAGATTCGGTTGAGTTCCATCATCATCACGCGGATGACGGTGGCCCGCTCGGGGATCTGGTCGGTGATGCCGAGCAGTTTTTCAACGCCGAGGCAGTACGCGGTCTCATTGAAGAACGGTGAGAGGTAATCCATTCGCGTGACGAATGTGACGCCCTGCACCCAGGTGCGGAATTCCATGTTCTTTTCGATGCCGGTGTGCAGGTAGCCGATGCCGCAGGTGGCCGCGGTAACGGTTTCGCCTTCGAGTTCCAAGATCAGGCGCAGCACACCATGCGTGGAGGGGTGCTGTGGTCCCATGTTGACCACGATGCGTTCTTGCTCACCTTCGGGTGCCGGAGCGATCGTGTCCCAGTCGCCGCCGGCAACGTTGTAAATGGTGCCCGCGTTCGATTCGTATGAACCTGCGTACGCGTCTTCGATGATGTCTTCTTCTGTGGTGATGTTGTCGGTGGACATCAGTTGTAGGCCCTCCGCTGATCGGGCGGTGGGATAACTCCGCCTTTGTACTCGACAGGGATTCCACCGAGTGGGTAGTCCTTGCGCTGCGGGTGCCCCGGCCAATCGTCGGGCATTTCGATGCGGGTGAGCGCGGGGTGACCGTCGAAAACGATTCCGAAGAAGTCCCAGGTTTCGCGCTCATGCCAGTCGTTGGTTGGGTACACCGCGACGATGGATGGGATGTGCCGGTCGGCATCAGAAACACTGACCTCAACCCGGATCCGGCGGTTGTGGGTGATCGAGAGGAACGGGTACACGGCGTGCAGTTCGCGGCCGGTCTCTTCGGGGTAGTGCACTCCGTTGACGCCCATGCACATTTCGAATCGAAGAGCAGGCTCATCGCGCAGCGTGGTCACGAAAGCAACGAGGTGATCGCGCTTGACGTGGAAGGTGATTTCACCGCGATCGACAACAACTTTCTCGACGGCGGATTCAGCAGCAATACCGCGATCTTTCAGGGCTAAACCAAGTTCTTCAGCGAGTTCGTCGAACCAACCGCCGTAGGGCGGAAGCGTTGGGCCGGGCATCACGATGGGCGAGACCAGACCACCGAAACCGCTGGTATCGCCAGATCCGGCCGCACCAAAAGCTCCGGTGCGCACACCGATCACCTCAAGCTGATCCACGCCCTGGGGAACAACGGCTAACTCCGCAGCAAGGTTCTCGGCAGCAAGGTTGACGAAGGGCTCGGTCATCGCATGAGCCCCTTCATTTCCAAGGTGCTGGGCGATGCGAGAGCAAGTTCTTCTAGTTCTGCGATCTGCCGGCGACGGTTCACGCCGAGCTTCATGTCTTGGATTTCGTCGTGCAATTTCAAAATTGCGTCGATCAACATTTCTGGACGGGGTGGGCAACCCGGGAGGTAAATATCGACGGGCACAACGTGGTCGACGCCCTGAACGATGGCGTAGTTGTTGAACATTCCGCCACTCGATGCACACACGCCCATGGCGAGCACCCACTTGGGGTTGGGCATCTGGTCGTAGATCTGGCGCAGAACAGGAGCCATTTTCTGGCTGACCCGGCCGGCAACGATCATCAGATCTGCCTGACGCGGAGACGCGCGGAAGACCTCCATGCCAAAGCGGGCAATGTCGTAGCGGGGACCGCCGGTGGCCATCATTTCGATGGCACAGCACGCCAAACCGAAGGTGGCTGGCCACAACGATCCCTTGCGGGCGTAGCCGGCGACTTTTTCAACGGAGGTGAGCAGTACTCCCGAGGGGAGTTTCTCTTCAAGACCCATGACGACCCTTCCCTAATCCCATTCCAGGCCGCCGCGGCGCCACTCGTACACAAATGGCACGGCCAAGTTGAACAAGAACAGGGCCATCGCGAGGAAACCAAAGAGTTCAAGCTGATCGAATGCGACGGCCCACGGATACAAGAACACGAGCTCGATGTCGAAGATGATGAACATCATCGCGGTCAAGTAGTACTTCACCGGGAAACGTCCACCGCCCATGGGCTGCGGGGTGGGTTCAATGCCGCACTCGTAGGCGTCGACTTTTGCACGGTTGTAGCGTTTTGGGCCGGTGAGGGTGGCAATAACGATAGAAAAAGCAGCAAATCCAAAGGCGAGAATGCCCAAGATCAGGATCGGCGTGTACACGTTCACCGGATCGATTGCTCCTTGTTCGTAACTGAAGGACTTTGCGCGTTTGTGAAAACCTTCACGACCGACGTAAGCATAGTGCTCAGGCGCCTCGTGAATCAGAGGGGCGGGTAGCACGATGAATCGCGACGATTCCACCCGTTAAGTCGCGCCATTGCACCGACGACCAGCCGGCGGACTGCAGCTCGGCAGCGAACTCCTGCTGCCTCGGCCAGGCTCGAATGGAGTCTGCCAAGTACTCATACGCCTCGGGATTACTCGCCACCGCTCGGGCAACTGCTGGCAGTGCTTTCATCAGGTATTCGGTGTAGACGGTGCGAAATGGCGACCAGACCGGGTGGCTGAACTCGCAGATGACCAGCCGTCCGCCGGGGCGCATCACGCGCAGCATTTCCACCAACCCAGCCTGATAATCCACCACATTGCGGATTCCAAACGACATTGTCACCGCATCAAAGGACGCATCGGCAAAGGGCAGGTGCAGGGCATCTCCAGCAACAAAGGGCAGATCAGGCAACCGCTTGCGCCCAACGGCGAGCATTCCTAGGGAGAAATCACAAGGGACGACGAAAGCTCCGGCCTCGGCAAAAGGCAGGGACGAGGTTCCAGTGCCAGCAGCGAGGTCGAGAACACGCTCCCCCGGAGCCGGGGCTACTGCCGCCAGCACAGCCTTGCGCCAGATTCGGGTTTGACCGAGGGCAAGCACGTCGTTGGTGATGTCGTAGCGCTCGGCGACGTCGTCGAACATGGCGGCAACGTCAATCGGGTGCTTGGAGAGATCCGCCTTGGCCATGTCTGCATCTTTGCAGAGAGGCGCCTTGCTCGCAGATGCCACAGAACCAGAGAGCGCCTACGCTTGGGAGGTGCCGTCCTCTCTGCAACCAGCATCGGGTGACCTCGCGCACCCCGGCGGCCAGAAGCTCACCGTTCGAACCAGGCCGATCGCTGACCCGCACGATCTCCTTGCACTGCTCCCCGCATCAGCTCAATGCGCGTGGATCAAACGGGATGAAGGCTTAATCGGCTGGGGAGTCGCTGCGATGCTCGAAGTCCGCGGTGAGGAGAGGTTCTCCAGGGCCCAACGTTGGTGGTCTTCACTATGCAATTCCTCTGTCATCGACGATTCAGTCAGCGTTGCCGGTAGTGGACCGGTGGCCTTTGGCTCCTTTTCCTTTGACCCGGACTCTCCTTCAGTCGTGGTCCTGCCCGAGGTGATCATGGGCCGCAAGGGCGGCCAAGCGTGGATCACAGTGATCAACTCCGAGGAAGACCCGCGCCTGCGCGTGCCCATCGCCTCCGTTCCATCGCCTCCCACCTCTGTCTCTTGGTCCGAGGGCGCGCTCTCTTCGGCGAAATGGGAGGGCGTGGTTGCCGAAGCAGTAGGCCGCATCAACGCCGGAGAGATAGACAAGGTGGTTCTGGCTCGCGATGTGGTTGCGCAGGTTGAAGGCGACATCGATGTGCGCTACTTACTCCGCCAACTCGCAGATGAATACCCCACCTGCTGGACCTTCACCGTTGCCGGAATGGTGGGTGCGACCCCAGAACTTCTCGTTCGCCGCACCGGTGATCTGGTCACTAGCCGAGTTCTCGCTGGCACGGTGCGCCGTCGCGGTGATGCACAAGCTGATGCCGGACTCGCACTGGCACTACTTGAGAGTGATAAGGATCTTGAAGAGCACGAATACGCAGTGCATTCAGTTGCCCGCGCCCTAGCCGCGCACTGCACCGACCTTGATGTGCCAGAAACTCCGCATGTGCTCGAACTTTCCAACGTGCAGCACCTGGCTACGGATGTAACCGGACGGTTAGCAGATAACGCGCCCGTGTTGGCATTGGCCGCATCGCTCCACCCGACCGCAGCAGTGTGTGGAACTCCCACCGAACGCGCATTCACCATGATTCGAGAGCTCGAAGGAATGGATCGGGGCAGATACGCCGGACCGGTTGGTTGGTTCGATAGCCGCGGTGACGGAGAGTTCGGGATTGCGTTGCGATGTGCATACATCGATCAAGAAGCGGGCACTGTTCGCGCGTTCGCAGGTTGCGGGATCGTCGCTGGTTCAGATCCGGTGCGTGAACTTGCCGAGTCCAATGCGAAGCTCACGCCGATTAGAGACGCGCTCACCGTCGATTAGTTCTGTTAGCTAGTGGTTCCAGAAATTACTGATGCGGAAGTGCGGATGCGACCGCAATGCTGACCGTTTCCAGAAGCGCTGCTTCTTCGGCGCGATCCATCACCCGAGCAACGATGATGCGTACTCCATCGCCCACTGCTGACTCCAACGCTGCAGTTAATGCACTGGCATCACTCACTACCTGCACCGGCACACCCACTGAGTTCGCGAATGCTTCGATGTCAATGCCAAGAGGCACACCGAACACGCGCTCAAAATGTTCTTCGTGATCAAGATGGCCTTGCTCCAGCGACGAGAAAATTCCGCCGCCATCGTTATCGGACACCACGATGGTCAAATTTGGCCGTTCCTCTTGTTGGGGAACCAGCAGCGAATTGCTGTCGTACCAAAAAGCCTGATCACCCACCAACGCGATGGCTGCGCCACCACCCATGGATTCGTGGGCTATCGCACTCCCCCACGCTGTGGAGAGACAACCATCGATGCCAGAAGTTCCGCGATTACCTAGCACTGAGCCATCGCGAATACTGGTTGCGGCAAAAGTGCTGACGTGCCGCACTACTGATGATGCAGCAAGGAATAAAAGCCCACTTGTCGGCACGCTCTGCGCCGTGATGCGCGCAACGCTCACACCACTGAGTCGATCACCTTCAGCGCTCATCACTGTTTCAACGGCAGCTGCAGCAAGCACATCGGCTCGCTGCCAATCCGCCAACCACTGCTCGTCGTAGTGCGCAGCCTCGGGGGGAAGTGGAACAGATGCCACTACGAGATCGGCCGAGCGAGTGGGATCACTCCAGTCGGGCCGTGAATCAACAGCGATATGCAAACCAGCGGCTGCAACCATTGCAAGAACTGAACGGTGCAAACCGACCCGGCCAACAGTGATCACGATGTTGGGCACGTGCGATTCCATGAAGCCTGGATCGGCACACAGCAGCGGTCCGTGCGAAAGCGCCGTTGCGCAGCCGCCAGCGTTGCCACTTGGCTCCGCGATCACCGGCCAACCAAGTGCATCACCAAGATCGTCGATGAGATCGATCGAATCTGCTTCGCTGTGATCACCGACGATGATCACACCGTGGGCCGGCACTACCGCGCTATCGAGTAACGCACCGAGAACATCGTCAAGGGGCGTGCTCATGCCGGCCACGAGTCGGGCATCTGCGGTCCAGGGCCGACCATCCGGGCGGCCGGCGAGTTCTTCCACCCAGCCATCCGAGGACAGATCGGGTACAAGAGGCGTATCAAAAGGCACGTTCACCGATACCGGTCCGGGCAACATCGCATCGGTGCACCGCGCAACGGCCCGGGCAACCGTTGAACGCCAGTAGGCAACTTGACCGGGCTTGTCGGTGGCCACGGCCATATCAATGTCATCGCGCGTGCGGCCGGAGAAAAGCGCAACCT
>JBIISH010000195.1:0-4112 GCA_044341115.1 Candidatus Nanopelagicales bacterium | reverse complement strand
GGTTGCTAAGAATTCGACGTTCATTTCACTCGACTCCGACAATGATTGGCCACAGGGGCTGACCGCCGTCATGAAGAACAACGTCGATTCCGGGGTATGAGGATTCGAGCCATTCGATGAGGCCTGACACCGCAGGTGCATCAGCATCTGCTCCGGCAACGATGGTCACGATCTCACCGCCTGCCGCCACGAGCCGTGCACACACGCCTTGGGCTACCGCAAGCACGCTCTGTCCAATCTGCACAATGTCACCGTCCACCAGGCCTAGAACATCACCTACGGCGCACTGTCCCGCGCTGGTCAGCGCGTCGCGCTCAGAAATTGTCACCGCACCGTAGCGGGTGGCACCCGCAGCGCGCGTCATCGTGACAACGTCGTCATCGAAGGTGCGCTCGGCATCATGAACGGCGATTGCGGCCAAGGATTGAACCACTGATCTCGTCGGCACGATGGCCACTCGAACGCCAGTTGCGCGAAGTTGCTCGGCGGCGATTTCTGCTGTTCCTTGGTTGTCCCGATCACTGGGCAAAAGCACCACTTCGGGACTGTGCGAGGCATGAACCGCAGACAAAATTTCGGTCACCGATGGCCGCGTTCGTGGCTGCGCGGGTACGCAGTTAACACCAGCTGCAGTCACTAAGTTGGTGATTCCTGATCCGTGCGTGACCATCACCACTTGCCGATTACTCCGTGAGTTCGGCCTCGCATGTAAAGAGTTCACTCGAATGCGATGCGGACGTCCCACGGCGAGGCCATCTTCAATACAGGCCCCTGCATCATCAGCATGAACGTGCACATTCCACAGGCCATCACCTCCCACAATCACCACACTGTCGCCGCGTGCATCGAGTGCGGCTCTCAGTGCGTCGATGCGATCATCGGGCGCTTCAAGCAGGTACATCACTTCAAAATCAGGTGTATCACTTGGCATTGCTATCGGTTGCGGCACAAAGTTCATCGGCGACTCACTTATATCAAAGTCCTCAATTGGCTCACCAGAGAGAACCTCACCAGAGAGAACTCTGAACAATGCGTCATAGACCTCAACCAGACCTCGACCGCCAGCATCTACAACACCTGCTTGCCTGAGTACCTCAAGCATTGCTGGGGTTCGGAGTAGTGCGGCTCGCGCACCCTCCGCTGCTGCACCTACAACCCTTGCCACATCAGGTTCACCTGGAATCGACTTCACCAGATTCTCGGCAGCATCAGCGGCAGCCCTTGCAACGGTGAGAATCGTGCCCTCCACTGGCCGAGCCACCGATCGATACGCCTCATCCGCACCCGATCTAAATGCGCGGGCAACGGAGTGGGCACCCCGATCCGATGCCCCGGTGAGAGTTATTCCGATCCCTCGCAGAATTTGCGACAAAATCACCCCGGAGTTACCCCGCGCCCCCAGAAGCGCTCCTCGGGCGAGGATCGAAGCAGCTTCGCCGGCATCTGCGGGTTGGATCTCGCTGAGGTCAAACTCCGCACACGCTGCCTCCATCGTCAGGTACAGGTTTGTTCCGGTGTCACCATCGGGCACTGGAAACACGTTGAGCGCGTCAATCTCCACCCGAGACCTGACCAGAGCCTCTCGAGCAGCCCGGGCCCAGTCCCGAATATTGCCTGCGGTTAGCCCTACCGGGCTCATTTCATTCAATGGACACCTCCCCTCTGAAAGCTCGACGCTACCCCTCGATTTGAGGTCCGGGAGGCATCTGGTTTACCCTTGGGCGTTCGCGGGCGAAAACCAGGCCCCGATTCCCAATCTGAAGGAGATTTCCCGTGGCTGCCAATTGCGACGTATGCGGCAAGGGCCCAAGCTTCGGGCACAGCATCTCCCACTCCCATCGCCGGACCAAGCGTCGCTGGAACCCGAACATCCAGACGGTCCGCGCACTGGTCGGTCGCACCCCTAAGCGCCTGAATGTATGCACTTCGTGCATCAAGGCCGGCAAGGTTGCACGCGCCTAATCCTTGAAATGGTCGTAGCCGCTACCGCCAGCAAAAGGTTGACCGTTCACCAAAACTGCGTCGCCTGTTCTCTTCACCACGCTGCCGATTCGGAAAAAGCCCTCAGGTAATTTCTTCCGCGGGCTAAACGTCGCAAGAAGTGCGTGATCATCTCCCCCGGTCAACATCCACACGCGCGGATCTACGTTGTAAGCCGCGGCAGCAGATGCCAATGCGTCGGGAATCTCCCACGATGCTGCATCAATATCCAGGGTTACATCGGAAGCATCCGCGATGTGCCCAGCATCAGCTATCAAACCGTCGCTCACATCGATCATCGCTGAAGCACCTTTGGCCGCGGCTACTCCGGCTGCGTAGTTCACCTCCGGGAATCGGTGCGCATCGACAAGTGCTCTGGGCGACTTGAATCCTCTCGATAAAACGGCAAGGCCGGCCGCCGCCCAGCCGAACCGGCCGCAGATAGCCACAACATCCCCAGCTTTTGCTCCAGACCGCAGAACAGGCCCACCTGCCGGGGCATCGCCAATCGCGGTAACGCACACCACGATCGAAGGCGATGAGACAACATCTCCGCCGGCTACACAGGCCCCCGCAGTTGCGGCTTCTTCTCTAAGCCCAGCCGCGCAGGCCACTGCCCATGCACTAGGTGTGCTCGGTGGAGCGCCGAATGAGACGACTAGGGCGCGGGTTGAACCTCCCATCGCAGCGATGTCGGCAAGTGATGCAGCTGCTGCTCGGCGACCCACGTCAATAGCGCTGGACCAGTCTTGCCGGAAATGAACCCCCTCGACGAGCATGTCGGTGGTGATAAGGACCTCGCCAGACATTCGCACCAGCGCCGTGTCATCTCCTGGGCCCACCACAATGGCATCGGTCAGACTCGACGGGTCAACAATTCGCTCGATCAGCCCAAACTCCCCCAACCCAGCGAGGGTTCCGGTGCCGGGCTCGTCCATGTCAACTCTCCTTCATAGCGAATGCATGCACGAGCAGGCTATGCGAGTATGGCCACATGCCTCGTATTGAAGCGCCGACGCTTGCCCAGCACCGCGATCAGCGAAAAGCATCCCTGCTCGAGGCCGGCCATGAATTACTGAGCTCTGGTGGTCCTCGCTCCGTGACAATGGCGGCGGTCGCTTCTCGAGCCGGGCTGTCGCGTCCGGCCGTCTATGAATACTTCGCCAGCACCGAAGACCTTCTTGGCGCCGTTCTGATGGAACGAATGGTTCTCTGGACCCACGACGTCACCGATGCTTTGGGCCAGGCCATCGGACCCGAGGAGAAAGTTCGAACCTACGTCGAGGTTTCCCTTCGGCTCATCGCTGAAGGAAGCCACGAGATGATCGCGGTACTCAGCGCCGAAACTTTGCCCGCGTCGGTGCGAGCCCAACTCGGTGAGTTACATGCCGCCTTGGCCGCTCCACTGGCTGACGCGGTCCACGAACTTGGCGGTGGGGAGTCCGATCTCACCACCCGATTTGTTCAAGGAGTGGTTGAGGCAGCTGCGCGGCGAGTGCCATCAGGAGCTGATCCCGGTCACGAAATCGACGTAGCCACCCGATTTATCGTTGCCGGAATCAAGGGGATGGGCGTAAACCCGAGTCACGCCTGAGCGCATCTGCGATCAGAGCATCGACGATCTCAGGGTAAGACAGGCCACTGGCTTGAAACATTTGCGGGAACATCGAGATGGGTGTGAACCCCGGCATGGTGTTGACTTCATTCACGATCAAGCCATCGTCGTTGGTGAGGAAGAAATCCACGCGCGCTAGACCTTCACAGCCCAGTGCCACAAAAGCAAGTACCGCTTCTCTTTGAACAGCCGCCATTTCCTCATCACTCATGGCTGCAGGAACTATCAGTTCAGCGCCATCGCTGAGGTACTTCGCATCGAAGTCGTAGTACTCAAACCCGGGCGCGACCTTGATTTCCGCACAAGTACTCGCCTGTGGCTGACCCGCGCTATCAACCATGACCCCGCATTCAATTTCTCGGGCGCCCACAACTGCAGCTTCAACGATCACCTTCGGATCATGTTGTCGCGCCCCCTCGATTGCACTGACGACATCACTCTCCGTTGCAGCCTTAGTGATTCCTCGCGAAGAGCCTGCTCGCGCTGGCTTAACAAAAACCGGGAGCGAAAGAGTGGC
>JBIISH010000214.1:0-3789 GCA_044341115.1 Candidatus Nanopelagicales bacterium | reverse complement strand
GGGCCCGTTACCGGACGGCCACGACGACCGTTGTCAAAGAGAGCGTCGACAGCCTCTTGCAGCATGCGCTTCTCGTTGTTAACAATGATCTCGGGCGCACCCAGATCGAGCAGACGCTTCAACCGGTTGTTGCGGTTGATCACGCGGCGGTAGAGATCGTTCAAGTCCGAGGTAGCGAACCGGCCACCATCAAGTTGCACCATCGGGCGCAGATCCGGTGGGATAACCGGGACAGCGTCGAGGACCATGCCCAGCGGTGAGTTGCTGGTCTGCAAGAACGCAGTAACAACCTTGAGGCGCTTGAGTGCGCGGGTCTTCTTTTGACCCTTGCCGGTCTCGACGATCTCGCGCAAAAGCACCGACTCGGCTTCGAGGTCGAAAGTCTCCAGACGCTTCTGGATTGCCTGAGCGCCCATGCCGCCGTCGAACCAGCGGCCGTAACGATCGCGCATCTCGCGGAAGAGCATCTCGTCGCCCTCGAGGTCTTGAACCTTCAAGGTGCGGAAACGATCAAACACGCGATCAAGGCGATCGATCTCCTGATCGGCCTTCTTGCGCAGGGTGGCCATCTCGCGCTCACCGGACTCGCGCACCTTGCGGCGCACGTCGGCCTTCGCGCCCTCTGCTTCAAGCTCGGCCAGATCGGCTTCGAGCTTCTGCTGACGGGTTTCGATGTCTGCATCGCGACGAGAGGCAATCTTCTTCTTCTCTGCACCGAGCTGGTTTTCCAGCGTGGGCAGAGCTTCGTGACGGCCTTCGACGTCGACCCACGTGATCATGTAGGCAGCGAAGTAAATGACCTTCTCGAGATCCTTAGGTGCAAGGTCGAGGAGGTAACCCAACCGGCTGGGCACACCCTTGAAGTACCAGATGTGCGTAACGGGCGCAGCCAACTCGATGTGGCCCATGCGCTCGCGGCGCACCTTGGCACGAGTTACCTCGACTCCGCAGCGCTCGCAGATGATGCCCTTGAAGCGCACGCGCTTGTACTTGCCGCAGTAGCACTCCCAGTCGCGAGTCGGTCCGAAGATCTTCTCGCAGAACAGGCCGTCCTTCTCAGGCTTGAGCGTGCGGTAGTTGATGGTCTCTGGCTTCTTCACCTCGCCATATGACCAGGTGCGGATGTCGTCTGCGGTGGCAAGGCCAATGCGCAGCTCGTCGAAGAAGTTGACGTCTAACACGGTGGTGTCCTTCGTTCGTCGGGTCGTCGGATTGCTGTGGGGCTCTAGCGGTTGCTAGAGCTCGTCGACACTGCTCGGCTCGCGCCGGGAGAGGTCGATGCCGAGTTCCTCGGCTGCGCGGAAGACGTCCTCGTCGCTGTCTTTCATCTCGATGGAGACACCGTCGCTGGAGAGCACCTCAACGTTCAGGCACAACGACTGCATTTCCTTGACGAGCACCTTGAAAGATTCAGGGATGCCCGGCTCCGGGATGTTCTCGCCCTTGACGATGGCCTCGTAGACCTTCACGCGGCCAAGAACGTCGTCGGACTTGATGGTGAGCAGCTCCTGAAGTGCGTAAGCAGCGCCGTATGCCTCGAGCGCCCACACCTCCATCTCGCCGAAACGCTGTCCGCCGAACTGGGCCTTTCCGCCCAGGGGCTGCTGCGTGATCATCGAGTAGGGGCCGGTCGAGCGAGCGTGGATCTTGTCGTCGACCAAGTGGTGCAGCTTGAGCACGTACATGTAGCCGACCGAGATGCGACCAGGAATCGGTTCGCCGGTGCGACCGTCGAAGAGCTCCGCCTTGCCATCGTCACCGACGAGTCGGATGCCATCCTTGGTGGGCCGAGTGGAGGCCATGACCGCAGCCAGCTCGCCCTCGCGCGCACCATCGAACACCGGTGTTGCCACCTTGGTGCCCGGGGAAACGCTGCGCACATCTTTGGACATGCCACCGATACGCGGATCGGACTCGGGAACTTCCCAGCCAGCAGCTGCTGCCCAACCAAGGTGCGTCTCGAGGATCTGACCGATGTTCATGCGGCCAGGCACACCGAGCGGGTTGAGAACAACGTCGACGGGGGTGCCGTCTTCAAGGAAGGGCATGTCTTCGACGGGAAGGATCCGGGCGATAACACCCTTGTTTCCGTGCCGTCCAGCGAGCTTGTCACCCTCAGTGATCTTGCGCTTCTGAGCGATGTACACGCGCACGAGTTGATTGACGCCGGGGGGAAGCTCGTCGCCTTCCTCCGAGTCAAAGACGCGAACGGCGATGACCTTGCCGGACTCGCCGTGCGGAACCTTGAGTGAGGTGTCGCGCACTTCGCGCGCCTTCTCACCGAAGATCGCGCGCAGCAAACGCTCTTCCGGAGTGAGCTCGGTCTCGCCCTTGGGCGTGACCTTGCCAACAAGCACGTCGCCAGGAACGACGTCGGCACCGATGCGGATGATGCCGCGATCATCAAGATCAGCGAGCACCTCTTCGGACACGTTCGGGATGTCCCGAGTGATTTCCTCCGGGCCGAGCTTGGTGTCGCGGGCATCGATCTCGTGCTCTTCGATGTGAATTGAAGAGAGCACATCGTCTTGGACGAGGCGCTGCGAAAGCACGATCGCGTCTTCGTAGTTGTGGCCTTCCCATGACATGAACGCAACAAGCAGGTTCTTGCCAAGGGCCATTTCGCCCTGATCCGTTGACGGTCCATCGGCAATGATCTGGCCGGCTTCAATGCGCTGACCGTTGGAAACGATCGGACGCTGGTTGAAGCATGTGCCCTGGTTCGAACGACGGAACTTCTCCACCTTGTACGTGGAGTAGGAACCGTCATCGTTGGCCACGTCGATGGTGTCGGCCGAAACCTCGGTGACAGCACCGGGCTTCGATGCGATCAAAACATCGCCTGCATCGTATGCCGCACGGAACTCCATGCCGGTACCCACGAGAGGTGCCTCAGCGCGAAGCAACGGAACCGCCTGACGCTGCATGTTCGAGCCCATCAGTGCACGGTTGGCGTCGTCGTGCTCCAGGAACGGAATCATCGCCGTAGCCACCGACCACAACTGACGCGGTGAAACATCCATGTAGTCAACGTCGTTGGCCAGGATGTAATCGACCTCGCCACCCTTCCGACGAACGAGAACGCGCGGCTCCAAGAAATCGCCATTGTCGGCGATCGGAGTGTTCGCCTGAGCGATCACGTGCAGGTCTTCTTCATCGGCAGTCAGGTAGTCAACCGAATCGCTGACCTTGCCCTTGATGACCTTGCGGTACGGGGTCTCAACAAAGCCGAACGCGTTGATGCGACCGTAGGTTGCCAGCGAACCGATCAGACCAATGTTCGGGCCTTCAGGAGTTTCGATGGGGCACATGCGACCGTAGTGCGACGGGTGAACGTCGCGAACTTCGAAGCCTGCGCGCTCACGCGAAAGACCACCGGGGCCCAGCGCGGAGAGACGACGCTTGTGGGTCAGACCGGCGAGCGGGTTGGTCTGATCCATGAACTGCGAGAGCTGCGAAGTTCCGAAGAACTCCTTGATCGATGCCACCACCGGACGGATGTTGATCAGGGTCTGCGGCGTGATTGCCTCAACATCGTGCGTGGTCATGCGCTCGCGCACCACCCGCTCCATGCGCGACAAGCCGGTGCGGATCTGGTTCTGAATCAACTCACCGACCGTGCGAAGACGACGGTTACCGAAGTGATCGATGTCGTCGGTCTCGCACACAACTTCGCCGCGCGGTCCTTCGATCAACGTCTCACCGGCGTGCAAACGGACCAAGTATTCGACCGTCTGAACGATGTCTTCGAGAGTGAGGGTGCTCTGCTCCAACGGAAGTTCGAGACCG
>JBIISH010000033.1:0-10647 GCA_044341115.1 Candidatus Nanopelagicales bacterium | reverse complement strand
CCGAGCTTCTTGTTGAGCTTGTAACGACCAACCTTGGCGAGGTCGTAACGCTTCGGGTTGAAGTAGAAGTTGTCGAGAAGGTTGCGCGCGTTCTCGAGTGTGGGCGGTTCGCCTGGACGCAGCTTGCGGTAGATATCAAGCAGCGCGTCGTCTTGCGACTCGATGTTGTCTTTTTCCAGAGTGGCCATGAAGGTTTCGTATTGACCGAAACGCTCGCGGATCTGCTCCGTGGTCATGCCGAGTGCCTTCAACAGCACCGAGACCGGCTGCTTGCGCTTACGGTCAACACGAACAGCGACGAGATCCTTCTTATCGATCTCGAACTCGAGCCACGCACCGCGGCTCGGAATGATCTTGGTGACGTAGACCTCTTTGTCGGTGGTCTTGTCGATCGAACGCTCGAAGTACACACCCGGTGAGCGAACGAGCTGTGAAACAACGACGCGCTCGGTGCCGTTGATGACGAAGGTGCCCTTGTCGGTCATCAGCGGGAAGTCGCCCATGAAGACGGTCTGGGACTTGATTTCGCCAGTCTCGTTGTTCATGAACTCGGCGGTGACGAACAGCGGCGCAGAATAGGTGAAGTCTTTTTCCTTGCACTGCTCAACGGTGTACTTGGGCGGCTCGAAGCGGTGATCGCGGAAGGAGAGCGACATCGATCCGGAGTAATCCTCGATCGGGCTGATCTCTTCAAAGATCTCGGTCAGGCCAGATGCCTGCGGAATCTCGGTGTTGCCCGATGCGATGGCTTCGGCTACGCGCTGCTGCCACTCCTCGCGGCCCAGCAACCAGTCAAAACTGGCCGTCTGGAGGGCCAAGAGATTGGGAACCGCGAGCGGCTCACGAATCTTGGCGAAGGATGCCCGATGCAGTCCGGGGGTGTACACGACGGCTTCATTTCGAGAAGAGGCCAAGACCGTACCTTTCCGATGCTATTCATGAATTCGTGAGCATGAGCACCGCATTCCGGCGACAACCGTGAGACCCAACTTGTCAAATGCCGAGGCACTACAAGCGGGGCGGAAGGTTTAGGAGGGCAGCGCAAAGCGACAGCATAGCCGAGTGGCATGCCGCTGTCTAACCCGGGTGCGGATTTCATTCATCATCGGCCGGGTGATCGGGCTCGAGGTGCGACAGCTAGCAACCTCAAGCTCTACATCAACCGGGCCCTCGTCGAATGAGCCCTAAACACCGGGGTGCGAGGAAATGGTGACCTGCAAATGGCGCTACGTCAAGCAGGCGCAAGGGTTTGTGGACCATTTCGTGACCAAGCCGTGACTCCCCCGCCCCTAATGTCCGCTTTTGCCCCCCACGGCGATTTCAGCCGTCCCGGTGGCGATTTCGCCCGTGTCCCGGGTCAAATCGCCAAAACGGGGGTTGTTGAGGGCTGAAAATGGCGATTTCGCCCGGTGGGATCACCCCAGGACCTCGACCGGGAGCTCCCGGACAGCACGAAGGGGCAGGTCCACTCGGACCCTTCGATTGAAGTGTCGAACTACTTCAGGGTCACCGTGGCGCCAGCACCCTCGAGGGCAGCCTTGGCCTTTTCTGCGGTTTCCTTGTTGACCTTCTCGAGCACGGCCGTGGGGGCTGCCTCGACCAGATCCTTGGCCTCCTTGAGACCGAGACTGGTGAGTGCGCGCACCTCCTTGATGACCGGGATCTTGTTGTCGCCGCCTGCTTCGAGGATGACGTCGAACTCATCCTGCTCAGCTGCAGCTTCGCCGCCGCCGCCGCCTGCGGGAGCGGCCATTGCCATTGCCACGGGGGCAGCAGCGGTGACGTCGAAGGTCTCTTCGAAGACCTTCACGAACTCGGACAGCTCAAGAAGGGTCATCTCCTTGAATGCGTCGAGCAGCTGATCGTTGCTCATCTTCGCCATGGTGGCGTCCTTTCAGGTTGTTCCGGCCGAGGGCCGGGTGGGCCTTTAGCCCTCGGTTGTCTCCGCTGCGTCCGCATCTGATGCGACCGCCTCGGTGGTGGGTGTTGCCTCGGCTTCGGCGGGTGCCTCGGCTGGGGTTGCGTCCTCTACTACCTCGGCCACGGGCTCCGAGGGGGCTTCGGGTGCTGGGGCTGCAGGTGCAGCAGCCGCTGCGGACGGATCCGCCTCGAGCCTGGCCTGCAAAGCGCCCAACGCGCGGGCGGTCTTGGACAACGGGGCAGCAAATAGCGCGGCAGCCTGAGACTGCTTTGCCTTCATCGCGCCGGCGAGCTTGGAGAGGAGAACCTCTCGAGACTCGAGATCGGCAAGCTTGGTGATGTCGGCGGCTGAAAGCAGGGCCCCGTCCATCACGCCACCCTTGATCACCAGGGCCGGATTCTCCTTGGCGAAGTTGCGAATGCCCTTAGCTGCCTCAACGGCGTCGCCCTGAACGAATGCAATTGCGCTAGGGCCTACGAGAAGGGCGTCGATGCCCTCAACGCCAGCGTCCTTTGCGGCGATCTTGGTAAGTGTGTTCTTAACGACTGCGTAGGTGACGTTCTCACCCAAGGTGCGGCGAAGATTCTTCATCTGCGCCACAGTCAGTCCGCGGTACTCGGTGAGCACTGCCGCATTGGAATTGCGGAAGTGGTCGGCGATCTCGGCGACGCTAGTCACCTTGCTCGGCCGTGCCATGGGACTCCTTTCTGCGCCCTGAAAAAGCAAACGCCCCGGCGCAGGCGCACGGGGCGAGGGACAGGACAAAAGCCCTGACGTTCTCTTCCAGTTCAACCTACGCGGGCCGCCCGATTTCTCGGAGCCTTCGTTCTCCACCGGGAGGTGGAGAAAACCAGCGGTCTTCGGCGAGATGAAGAGTACGGGGTTGGCTAAGCCAACAGCAAATCGGCCCCCTACGGGACGCTATTGAGTGCCACCAGAGTGCTGTCCACCAGATCTGCAGGTCCCATGATGGATACCGATTCGCGCCACTGCGGGCTGCTCACATCCACCCGACCTGAGGCAGCCTGGAAGAACGCAGGCCACGGCATCGTCAGATGAACTGTTGGCTCTCCCCATTCAGAATCACCGCTGACCAGTTGCGCCCGGCCATCCTCTGTAATCACCACAGTCTGATCTGCACTAACTCCGGGGCCGGTAACGGTCACCCGAAGAGTTGAACCAACTGGCGGTGCAACTTTCTTGCCCCACGCTTTTGGTAGACCACGAAGAAGCATGTGACCCGTTACCAGCGCACCCGATGTTGTGAGACCACCGGGCTGTCCGATCGCATCGCGAATATCTTGCTCGTGCACCCAGGTATCAAGAATGCGCATACTGAGCGATTGCTCGACCGGTATGTCACCACCAAACGGGCTGGGCACATTTCCTGTGATCCCTGACAAATGTGCGACTCGGCGCATCATGACTGACCTGTACTCGCTGAGAAGCTGCGCAGGTGGCATACCTCGACGAGCAACTACACCAACTTCGGTTACCCGTCCCACTGCATTTTTAATATGCGGCAGCGTCGACCAATCGATCTCGATCACGGGACGAGGGTCACCAGCTCCCCACGATTCCAAATCAATGAGGTGCGCAACAACATCGGCAACTGACCAACCAGGACAAGGTGTGGGCGCATTCCATTCGTCGTCGGTCAGTGACGTGCAGAGGTTAATCACCGATGCCGCAGATTCTTGCCACGTGGCCAACAGTTCTTCTCTCGTCATGACGCACATCCTCTGCTCGCGTTCGGAAAGTCTGGTGGAGCCACTCGTTCCCGGGTGAAATCACCATCGAAGTCCGAAATCCGGCGCTGAATGGCGATTTCACCCGCGCAACGGGTGAAATCACCATGGGGGCAAAGACACTGATGGGCGGCCCGGTTTTTACCGGACCGCCCATCAGCTATTCGTTTATTTGTTGTCGCCAACTACTACTTGGCGTTTGGGCGCTTCAGCGGATCGGGGGTGTACCCACCATCGCCATTAACACCCGGGACCTGCCAGAAGGCACGGTTGGCAGCCTTGATTGCCTTGGCGGTCTTTGCCTTCACCATGCGATCAAGTGTTGCCACCGAGCCGATGATCTGCTCGCCGGTGAACACACAGTGACCCACACCGCTACCACCGAGCGCCGCGATGGACAGTGGCGTGCTGGGTGCCTTGGCACCCGGCTCGAATCTGGTCCAACCATCGACTGGAGGAACGGTGTAGTAGGCCGCAACCTTGAACGGCGCCTTGGACTTTGACTTCTCGTACGAGGCCTTGAGGCGGTCGAAGAAGAAGCCAGTGTTGCCGTCCGGAACTGCCGGATCGTAGGTGGTGGTCATCAGCACCGTGGGTACCTTGTAGGTGCCCTTGGGTGCTGGCAGTGCGCGGATGGCCGCCACTGCTGCTGGGTTGGCTGCAAAACGCTTGCTGGCATCGCCAACACTCGCATCCATGGCGGCAACCATGGCGTTGAGTGCGTTTGGCATAACCGTGGTGGCGTTGAGGGTGTCAGCAAACTCACCGCGCTGCTCAGGTGAGAGCAGATTGTTGTAGACAACATTGACGTTGTCGTTGAAGTTCGCTGAATCCGTTGCCGGGATCGACGCGATCTTGCGAGCCCGCTGCTCTAGGTCGTAGCGACCAAGAATGCCCAGTGCCGCTGCAGTGCCCACGTTCTGGAGCATTGCCACGGCAGAACTCGCTCCGGCGCTCACCGGTGAGTAGCCCTGAGCCGATGCTGCGCCGTTAGCGGCAACCGGACCAATGGCCGGGTTAGCTGCGAGAACGCTGACGATCGGGTTCAACGTGATGCCGTCGTAGACACTCGACTTGGTCGGCAAGCCGGCCATCAGACCACCGAGCAGGTTGGCCTGAGCAAGCGGGTAACCCACCGGCGTGACAGGCGTGGTCGCAGCGCCACCGAGAACAGTGAACACGGTCGCGAGATCCCCGAGTGCCTGTGGGTAGCTCTGGTAGTTGGCAACTCGCAATGTGGGAGCCACGAGGGTCTTCCACGAGTACAGGACCGTCATTGCAGCACTAAATGCCTGCTCCGGTCCCGCCAGCGCACCACACATGGGCAACACACCCTGAATCTTGCCGGGGTTGCGTTCTGCGAGTGTTGCGCTGATCAGGCCACCGAGCGAGGGGCCCCAGGCACGAATGCCCTTGACGCCCTTGATCGCTCCACTGTTGATGTGACGAATAAGACCCTCGCCAGCTTCAACACCTTCAGCAGCAGCCCAGCCCTGGCTGGCATAGCCCGCGCCAGCAAGTGCATAACCCTGCGCGAGCAGGTTTGCTGCCACCGCATCGTTCGGTGCAACCTCGGGCTTGTTAGTTGCTTGGTAGACAACCGCGCTGCCGAAGCCCAAGGGTGGAGCTGCGGCAAATGCAGGAATGCTCGCTGCGGTGTACACAGGATTAGTTGCTACACCCAGCGCGGCCGGGCCAGCGAAAGCCGCCGGAATAGGACCGGAGAAACGGTAACCGTGCGAGTAGAGCAGCACAGTGCCGTTGAACTTCTCCGGTACGCGGATTTCGAACGGGCTGACACCGAGTGAACCCTCGAGGTTGCCCGTGCAGGTTGCGCCGGGGGCGCAGGCATCAGCTGCCTGCGCCGTTCCGGCGATCGGGGCAACGGTGAGCACAAGGCCCGCCGATGCGATAGCCGCAACGAAGCGGCGTGTCCAGGTGTGCGTCATGTGTGCAGCCTCCTACGGGAGCAGCTTGCTGGTCGGGGCACCTGGACGGAAGTTTGCCTGCTTGGCAGTTCCCGTCGATGCACTGTTGGCGGTCATGATGTAGCTGGTCTTGCGCTCGAGCTGGCCAGTGCCGTTGTACTGGGCCATGTAGTAGCCGGTCAGACCCTGATGAGACTTGGAGCTGTTGACCATGGGAACCACGGCAGCCGACCGGAAGGTGTTGGACTTAGTCTCCAGCGCATTGATCAGACCCTTGCGTGTGAGATTTGGACCAGCTGCCTTGATCGCCTGCGAGAGCACATAGGCCGTGTTGATGCCGTAGTAGGTGTAGAAGTTCCACGGGAGACCGCTTGCCGTAGCAATCACCTTCATCTGCTTGATGTAGGCATTGCCCTCGTCTTGGATCGGAACAAGGAAGTTCGGGGCGTAAATACCGTTGAGGAGCGCATTCGGCACACCGAAGCCGGCGAGCACACTCGGGTCAGAGCCGACCGAGGTGATCATCCATGTTGGCCTGAAGCCAGCCCGCGCAGAATCACCGAGCAACTTGGCTGTGGCCGAGGTAACCCCGAAGAACACGACGAGCTCACAACCGGCGTTCTGCAGTTTGGAGACCTGCGAGGCGAAGCTGCCTGCCTGTTGACCAGAGAAGTAGGAAGTGGTGGAGGCGAATTCAATGCCGCCAGCCGCAAAGCCAGTAGAAGCGTTCTCACCGAATTCACCATCTTGGTAGAAGAAGCACTTCTTCTTGGCCTTCAGGGCCGGGTCACCATTGATGTAGAAGGACATGACCTTCGCCTCAACGGTGTAGGACGGGAAGTACGGGAACGTGGTCGGGTACTTACGGGGATTGTCAAAGCTGGATGCACCAGTATTGACGAACACGTCAGGGATGCCGCGACGGTTAAGGTCCGCGACGACTGCCGAGTGGCTGGGCGTGCCCAGACCACCGAAGAGTGCAAACATTTTGTCGCTGAGGATCAGCTGGCTGGTCACCTTCTTGGTGAGAGCGGGGTTGTACTGATCGTCCTTGACAACAAACTTGATTTTGCGGCCGTTGATTCCGCCACGAGAGTTCACATAGTCGAAGTAGGCCTGGGCCCCTGGAGCGACGTCCTTGTAGCCCGGGGACGCTGGTCCCGTAAGCGGTGTGGTGGTACCGATGACGATCTCGGTCTTGCTCACGCCGGGATCTGCAGCAGGGTTCGCTGCGCCGGCGGGCACGGAAAGTGCAGCGGCAATCGCAATGACTGCCGATACAGCAACCGCACGGGTCGCATAAATCTTTCTCACTGACATTCCTCCCCAGGAGACACGCAGACGGGGCGTGTGTGGTGTTGGGCCTTTCGGGCACTGGTCATCGCGCCAGTTACCCGTCAGTAGCGCGATGTGGCCCCCACGTTAACGGCGTGTGAACTCTGGTGCAAGGGATTTGGACATTAGACCCGTTCCGACTTCTTCTGGGCGGCCTTGTCCCAGAATGACCGGATTGTGCCGACAATGCCTCCCGGAGCCACCAGAACGACGAGGACGACGAGCAATCCGTAGATCAAATTCGGCGCATTATTCGTGATTTGCTCGTCCCAGCCCCGATCGGCTGAGAGGGACAGCACAAACTCTGGCAACCAGACCAGGAGTACCGCTCCGATGATGGCGCCCAGGAGCGACGAGCGCCCGCCCAGCACGATACCCACGAGCAGAGACAGCGAAAGTCCAAGGCCGAAGGCACCTGGACCCACATAACTGAGCAGTTGAGCGAATACTGCTCCCGCCAAGGACGCGAAGAGACTGCTGACCACAAATGCGGAGATTTTGGCCCCGGAGGGTGAAATTCCTGAGACCGCGGCAGCTACCGGATCGTCTCGAACCGCTTGCCACACCCTGCCTTGGCGCCCGCGGACCAGGTTCAGGGCGATGAAACCCACAATGCAGGCGACGGAGATCGAGACCGAGGCCTGCCACTGCTCCAGGATAAAGCCAGCATCGAACCCACCCGGATCGGTGAATCCTGCCGGGTCAGAGGCGATATCAGGGATTTCCGAGACCGGAACTTCTTCGGTGAAAGTCTCCTCAACCGGTGCCACCGCATCATTGCCAAGATCGTCCAGGGTGAGGATGTCTTCTTCGGCTAGTACTTCGCCACCGTCATCGACCCCGCCCAGATCTTCAATGCTGAGTAGATCTTCATCAGCAACTTCACCACCGGTCGCTTCACCCTCTAGCGGTGCCTGTTCGGTGGCCAGTTCCTCGTCGACGAATTCATCTGCTGCCGTGGCTGCAAACTCTTCATCGCCCTCTCCAGACGTTGGGCTGTAGCCTCCTTCCGGGTAAGGGACGGTGAGCATGAGGCCGTTCTCGCCACCGAATGTCTCCGGGAACCGGTTCGCGATAGCCGGGATGCCAACAGCGAGACCGAGCGTGAGGCCGGCGAGGTAGGGACCTTTCAGCCTGGCCGCAATGCCACCCACGATCAGACCAATGACGACGCCGCCTAAACCGGCGAAAATCACCGACCACACCGCGTTCCATGGCAGTCCGAGGAAAGGAACGGTTTGCCAGTTCAATGAGGTCAGGGCAAATACGTACCCACCAACAGCCATGAGCGCGCCGTTACCGAGTGAGACCTGACCGGACAGGCCAACCAGAATCGCCATGCCGAACATTGCCGTGGCATACATGCCGACGAGTGCGAGGTAGTAGCTCATGAGTGGGTCCACGGCATCGTTGACGGCGATCATGATCGCCCAAATCGCTAGGGCGAGCACACCGTGCGTGATGAATCTGGCGCCGGGAAAATTCAGCTTCTCCTTCATGCGCTACACCGTCCGAGCCTTGTGATGCCCGAAGACGCCGTCGGGTTTGAGGAGCAGATTCAGTGCGAGCAGGACCAGCGCTACCACAGGAGCGTTACTCGAATCGCTGAAACCTGACACCAGAGAAATCACCAAGCCTGTGCCTACGCCCAGTGCGACAGCGCCAACAAGGCTGTCAAGGCCACCGATCACGGCAGCGGTGAAGGCAAAGACCAGCAAGATGTCGAAGCTGTTTGGCGAAACCGTTGCAGAAGGAGCAACCAGTACTCCCGCAACAGCACCCACCATGCCAGCGAGCACCCAGCCAAAGGCGAGCATGCGGCTCACTCGCACCCCGGAGAGCCGCGCAACTTCAGGGTTGAAAGCCGATGCACGCATGGACAAACCAAGGTTGGTGCGGGTGAACATGAGGGTCAGTCCGATAACGAGCAATGCGGTTATCACGATGACAAGGACGTCGTAGACGGAGAACGGCCAGATGCGACCGGCGAACTCAATACCTGAATTTGATGAGGGTGCTGGGAAGCCGCGATTGTCGCCACCCCAGATCATGCCGGCCAGGGCTTGCAGCGCAATGAGAACGCCGAAGGTCGCGATGATCACTCCGGAGGTGTCCGCACGTGCCACGGGACGGATCACCAAGAGGTGCACGATCATTCCGAGGATGGCCCCGGCGACAATCGCCACGATCAATGCGAGCAGCCACGAACCGGTGACATCACGCACCGAAAGTGCAACGTAGGTCGTGAACATTGCCTGACCGACTTGAGCGAAGTTGACAACGCGTGTTGATCGCCAGATGAGGACGAGGGCCAGAGCCATCAGGGCGATGATTGCGCCGCTGGTGATGCCACCGAGCAGGTAGTCAATGAAATTAGTCATGGCGCCCCCTCTCAGTAGCCCAAATAGGCATGTCGGAGTTCCTCATCGGAACGGATATCTTCGGCCGAGCCGACTTTCACGATCTCGCCCAGGTGCAACACGATGCCCGTGTGGGCAACCCGCAATGCGGTTACCGCGTTTTGCTCGACCAACAAAACGGCCAAGTTCGTTTCGCGAGCCAGCTGACTGACGAGTTCAAGAATTTGCGTGACGATCTTTGGTGCGAGACCCAATGAGGGTTCATCAAGTAACAGACATTGCGGGCCGGCCATCAGCGCACGGCCGATCGCTAACTGCTGGCGCTCGCCGCCGCTGAGTGTGTCAGCGCGCAGGTGACGTCGTTCCGCGAGAACGGGGAACAATCGAAAAACTCGATCCTCAGAAGCATTTCGACGGGCCTTGCTGCGCCACAGCCCGCCTAGTCGCAGGTTCTCTTCAACGGTGAGGTCGGGAATCGTTGATCGGCCTTCGGGGACGAGCGCCACTCCGGTGCGCACTATGTCCTCTGGTTTATTTCCTGTGAGATCTTCGCCGTTGAGTGTGATGGATCCTGCGGCTGGTTTCTCGAGGCCTGCGATGGTGCGCATCAAGGTGGACTTACCGGCGCCATTCGCACCGATTACTGCTGTGACACTGCCCGGCGGCACGACGAGTGAGACAGATGTAAGTGCGCGCACAGGTCCGTAGTTGACCGAGAGATCGGTGACGGTGAGCATCAGTCTTCCCCCTCATCGCCAAGGTATGCCGCGAGCACTGCCGGGTCATTGCGAACTTCCTCGGGGCTGCCGGCTGCGATGACCTTGCCCGCATCAAGAACCCAAATTAGATCGCACACATCCATCACGAGTTCCATGTGGTGCTCGACGAGCAGCACGGTGCGCTGGGGAACCCAACTCTTGATCAGGCGGCCAAGATCTGCCATGTCGCCCGCCGAGATGCCACCAGCTGGTTCATCAAGTAGGAGCACTTTGGGATCAGCGACTAGTGCACGTGCCAGTGCAACCCGCTTCTGGATGGGGTACGGCAACTCACTCGGAAGGCGATGCGCATCTTCAGCGACGCCCAAATCTGACATGCAGGCGAGTGCACGCTCGCGAATATCGATTTGTTCCTTATCCGTCCAAGGCATGGCGAGAGCCTGGGCGACAATTCCACTGCGCACCGCCGAGGAGCCGCCCAGCATCACGTTTTCAAGTGCGGACAAACTCGGGAAGAGGCCAACACCTTGCAGAGTTCGTGCGATGCCCATCTCTGTGAGGTGATGGGTCTTGATGTGCTTGAGTCGCTTTCCATCGAATTTCACGTACCCCTCATCCGGGGTAAGGAAGCCACTG
>JBIISH010000193.1:0-4144 GCA_044341115.1 Candidatus Nanopelagicales bacterium | reverse complement strand
TGACCGCCGCGCACGACGTGTCTGATGGTGGCATCGTGATGACGCTCGTCGAAATGGGACTGCGGTCAGGTGTAGGTGCGCGGATGTGGCTGCCAGATGATGTAGACCCGTTCGTCTATCTCTTTGCGGAATCTGCCGGCCGCGCAATCGTGGTAATCCCGCGCAGTGAAGAAATGCGATTCACTGAAATGTGTGCCGCTCGCGGGCTACCCGCGTTTCGCGTGGGTGTGGTTGATTCCGGTCTTGGCGCCGATGCGGGCTTTGAGGCAACCACTCAGGTGTTGCAGTTCGGTGACTTATTCACCGTAGACATCGAAGAAGTCCGCGCACTGCACGAGTCAGTGCTGCCCGCGCTTTTCGGTTGAGTGCACATGACCGTGCCAACTGACCCATCTGTTGATCCCGTAATTGCCCGGGTGCTGGCGCTGTACGCAGCAGGTTCTGACGTGGATCGTGCTGACGAGCGGGCCGCGATCAAAGCTTCACTAGCTGTGCTCAGTGCCAAGTCGCCTGGCCACAGTGTCGAGGTGCGGATCCCGCCATATGCCGCAGTCCAGGTGATCGAGGGAATACGGCATCGCCGGGGAACTCCGCCGGCGGTCGTGGAATGCGATGCGCGCACTTGGTTGCAGGTTGCTTCGGGCCAGCTCGAGTGGTCGGTGGCCTATGCCGATGGCCGACTTCGGGCCAGTGGCGAACGCTCTGATTTGAGCGCGATCCTGCCGATCCATTCCCTGAATTGACGGATCCGAATCAGATGTGCTTAGGTTATCCTTAGTTAGGTAACCCTAACCTCACTTCTCGGGAAGGATCCACATGTTTCGCATGACCCGGCGTGCCGCTTTAGCCGCCGCCGCACTCCTGGCCGCAAGCGCTGCGCTCACAGCCTGCTCCTCGGGCGATTCGGGCGCATCCGATGAGCCAGCCGATGGACTCGTTGTGTACTCGGGTCGCAGCGAAGAACTGGTTGGCACGCTGTTTGCCCAGTTCACTGCTGAGACCGGCATTCCAGTCGAAGCCAGATACGGCGACACCGCAGAGCTCGCTGCCCAGATGATCGAGGAGGGTGACGCCACTCCTGCTCAGGTCTTCTTCGCCCAAGATGCGGGCGCACTTGGTGCGGTCTCGGGCGAAGGATTGCTGGCGCAGCTCCCCACCGATGCGTTGAACCAAGTCCCAGCGAACTACCGATCAGCCGACGGCACGTGGGTCGGAGTGAGCGGTCGGGCGCGCGTGATTGCCTATGACGGAGAGCAACTCACTCCGGAGCAGGTTCCCACGTCAATTTTCGATCTCACCGATCCCAAGTGGAAGAGTCAGGTAGCGATTGCACCTACCAACGCGAGTTTCCAGTCATTCGTTACCGCGCTTCGGGTCACAGATGGCGATGACGTTGCCCGCGAATGGCTCGCAGGTCTTGTAGCGAACGACGTTCAAAAGTTCGAAAAGAACGGACTCATCTTGGACGCGGTGGATGCCGGCCAGGTGCAACTCGGTCTGATCAATCATTACTACTGGTATGAGAAGGCTGCAGAAGTTGGCGCCGATTCGATGCGCGCTCAGATCTCCTTCACCGCACCTGCCGATCCTGGTTCACTAGTAAACGTGGCAGGCGTTGGGATCACCACCCCAGCGGCGGAGAGTAACAACGCTCGTACATTTGTTGAATGGATGCTTTCACCTACCGCGCAGCAGTACTTTGTTGATGTCACGTATGAATACCCGGTCATCGAAACCATTGCTGCAGCAGATGGCTTGCCACCCTTGGCTACCTTGCGGGGCCCCGACATAGAACTCGCTGAACTGGCCGACCTGCCCGGCACATTGGCAATGCTGGAGGATGTCGGATTGTTGTGACCCGACTCAGTGGAATTAGACCACCGCGGCCGCTTATTGCCGCCGCGGTGGTTTCCGCATGTCTAGCGCTCATCCCGCTCGCCTATCTGATTGTTCGCGTTGCCTCCGCTGGCCCCGAGAAAATACTTTCGAGTCTGCTGCGCGCTCGCACCTGGGAAACCACGGTTACCAGCCTTTCCTTGATGCTCGTAGTGGTGATCGGTTGCCTCGTGATCGCGATACCGGCGGCAGCCTTGGTGACCCGCAGCAATCTGCCTGGCCGCCGCATCTGGCTCACCGTGCTGGCGCTGCCGTTGGCGATCCCTTCCTACGTTGCTGCATACGCGTGGCTCGCCGAGTTCCCTGCGATGACTGGCTTTTGGGCGGCAGCGCTCATTCTGATCGCGGTCTCCTACCCCTATGTTCTGCTGCCGGTGGCAGCTGCGTTGCGCACTGCGGATCCAGCGATTGAAGAGGTCGCTCGCTCATTGGGCCGCTCACCTTTTGCCGCATTCCGATCAACTACATTGCCGCAAGCATTCCCGGCAGCGGCAGCCGGATCACTTCTCGTGGCACTGTATGTGCTCTCGGATTTTGGGGCGGTGTCTCTCTTTCGCGTGGATGCCTTTACCCGCGTGATCTACGCCTCGTACCGCGCGAGCTTTGATCGCACCTCGGCTGCAGTACTTGCCAGCATCTTGGTGTTGCTCGCACTCATCCTGGTGTTTGCCGAGCGCAAGTTCCGAGGCAAGTCATTGCAGTACCGAACATCTAGTGGCACCCAGCGTTTTGCATCTCTTGTCCACCTCACACTGCGCACTCGAATCCTTAGCTTGGTGTTCGTCTCATCGATCGTGATCATTGCGATCGGTGTTCCCGTCGTCTCACTTCTCCTTCGCCTCAGCGAAGGCAGCCGGCGCCCGCTCGATGTATTTGAACTCCTCGGCGCGACGATCAACTCCGCCGGGGCAGCGGCAGCAGGTGCGGTGATTGCAGTCGCATTAGCCCTTCCGATCGGATTACTCACTGCACGGTTCCGTTCCGCGTGGAGCACGGGAACCGAAAGCGCAGCATTTGCTGGTCATGCTTTGCCGGGAGTGGTGATCGGGCTTTCTCTGGTGTTCCTCACCATTAACACCGTGCCGTTCCTGTATCAAACTCTGTTCACACTCGCATTCGCCTACGCGGTTCTCTTCCTACCGAAATCCATCGGGGCAACCCGCACCTCTATTGCAGCTGTTCCCCCTGTTCTTGAACAGACCGCCCGCACCCTGGGCCGCAATCCGTTCTCCGCGTGGACTCAGACCACCCTGCGCATCGCTTGGCCTGGTATCGCCGCCGGCGGTTTGCTCGTACTGCTCACCGCCATGAAGGAACTCCCGGCAACATTGATGTTGCGCCCCACCGGCTTTGACACTCTCGCAACTGAACTCTGGAGCCGTACGGAAATCGCCGCGTACGGAGCCGGTGCCCCCTACGCACTCGCCCTGATCGCGCTCGCGGCGATTCCGGCTTTCGCACTCTCCATGTTCATCTCACGTGAGCGCAGGCAGGTGGGCACTGACCGGGACGACCGAACCGACTCATCGGTACTGGATACGGTTGGGGCGTGACCAGCGTCGAGGTAGCCGGGATTTCCGCCGGTTACGGCAGCACACCTGTCCTTATTGATCTGAATCTGCAGGTGAGTTCCGGTGAGTTTGTTGCCGTTCTCGGATCGAGCGGATCAGGTAAAACGACACTCCTGCGGGTGCTGGCTGGCTTTTTGAAACCGACTGCCGGCTCTGTGCGTTTTGGCAACACGATTGTTTATGGCCCGGGGGAATGGGTGCCACCGGAGCACCGGCACGTAGGCATCGTTCCGCAAGAAGGTGCGCTTTTTCCGCACCTTGATGTGCGTCGTAACGTCGGATTTGGTCTTGATCGGTCTGCTGCAAGTGCTCAGCGAGTCGATGAGGTCCTAGAGATGGTGGGCATGGCTGGGTTTGCTGCTGCCCGCCCGCAGGAACTCTCTGGCGGCCAGCAGCAACGGGTGGCCCTTGCCCGCGCACTTGCCCCTAGACCAGAGGTGCTGCTTCTCGATGAACCTTTCTCTGCACTCGATGCCGGCATGCGCTCGACCTTGCGCGCGGAGGTTCGTGAGCTGTTGACTCGCATTGGCACCACTACTGTTCTGGTCACGCACGATCAAGAGGAAGCACTCTCCATCGCGGATCGGGTAGCGGTAATGCGAGGTGGATCATTGGTGCAAATGGCGGCTCCGGCGGTGCTGTATCAAGATCCTGCCGATCTGTCGGTGGCGCGATTT
>JBIISH010000192.1:0-4152 GCA_044341115.1 Candidatus Nanopelagicales bacterium | reverse complement strand
TCGGCGGTGGCGCAATCATCACTCGACACCCACCGCAGATTCACTCGGCAATCATTGTGAAAACCGCCAGCGCGAATCGCTTCTGTGACCGAGAGATAAGCATCAGGAAGATCGATGTACTTGCCCACCAACCCAATCGTGATCTCATGCTCTGGGCTATGCACATGCTTCAAGAGTGCATCCCAGCTCGTCCAGTCCACGTCTCGGAATGCGAGGTCAAGCCTGCGCACAACGAATGCATCGAGTCCTTCTGAGTGCAAGACCTTAGGAATGTCATAGATGCTTGCGGCATCAACTGCGGCAACCACAGCTTCTAGATCTACGTCGCACATCAAAGATATTTTGCGTTTGATGCTGCTAGGGACCGGGCGATCAGCACGCAACACGATCGCGTCCGGCTGAATACCGATGTTGCGAAGTTGGGCAACCGAATGTTGCGTCGGCTTTGTTTTGAGCTCTCCTGACGGACCGATGTACGGCAGAAGTGACACGTGCACAAAAAACACATTGTCCCGGCCAACTTCGTGGCGCACCTGACGAATCGCTTCCAGGAAGGGCAGAGATTCGATATCGCCGACTGTTCCGCCAACCTCAGTGATCACCACGTCTACGTCAGGGCCGGCCATTCGGCGAATCCGCGACTTAATTTCGTTTGTGATGTGCGGAATCACCTGGACTGTGTCACCGAGATATTCCCCGCGTCGCTCTTTCGCGATAACTGTTGAGTACACCTGGCCTGTTGTGACATTTGCAGAACCGTGCAAATCGGTGTCGAGAAAACGTTCGTAGTGACCAACATCAAGGTCAGTCTCAGCCCCGTCGTCCGTGACGAAAACTTCGCCGTGCTGGAAAGGGTTCATCGTGCCCGGATCTACGTTGAGATAGGGGTCCAGTTTTTGCATCGTGACGCGTAATCCTCGCGCCTTGAGCAAATTTCCCAGCGAAGATGCCGTGAGACCCTTGCCTAGAGATGAGGCGACGCCTCCGGTAACGAACAGATGTTTAGTCAGGGTCTTCTCCACGGAAGGTCAGACTATCAGCGATGCAGGCATCACGTCTTGGTGACTCGCCCAGCTTTACTGCGGCCAGCCGATTTATGGTCTCTCGCCAAGTCCAACAGCTCCTGGGCGTGAGCGGCCCCGGCATCTGAATCAGCCAAGCCAGAGAGCATCCGCACCAACTCCCCCACACGTTCGGCTTCCTCAACCGGTCGGGCAGTGGTGGAGGTGACGCCCTTGCTGGACGACTTCTCTACGACGATGTGCCTATCAGCAAAGGCTGCCACCTGTGGCAGGTGAGTTACCACGATCACCTGCGCCGACTTTGATAACTGGGCGAGCCTGCGACCCACCTCCACCGCAACCTTGCCGCCGATCCCTGCATCAACCTCGTCAAAAATGAATGTTGGCACCGGATCTGCGCCCGCCAGCACCACTTCCATACCCAGCATGATTCGGGAGAGTTCACCTCCAGATGCCCCTTTGGCAATGGGTCGAGCTGGCGCGCCTGGGTGCGGCACCAGCAAAATCGAGATCTCATCAGCCCCGTCTGGCCCAAACTCTCCCGATATGGGGTTCGGCGTGACTTCAACCAGAACCGACGATTCCGGCATCGCCAACTGGGCAAGTTCGGTTGAAATCGCGGCTCCAAATCGATTACCTGCCTCGCTCCGGATGCTGGTCAGCTGCTTAGCCAGGTTTCCGAGTGCGGCAGCATCTGTTGCAATGACTGCCTCAAGTTCAGCCGTGCGGGCCTCATCGGCATCCACATCAGCCACGGCCGCCATCACTTCATCTCGCCAGGTGATCACATCGCTCAATTCAGGCCCGTACTTTTTTCGCAAAACTGCTAGATCATGACGTCGCTGCTCAATGGTCGAAAGCCGCTGTGGATCGCTCTCAATGGACCGGCCGAAAGCACTTGCCTCTGCGGCTAGATCTGCCAGCTCAACAATGAGGGCTTTGAGTCTGTCGCCAAGCTTCTTTAAGTCCGGGGCCAGATCCTGCACACCTTCTAGTGCGCGTTGCGCTCCCACAACGTCTCCCATGGCACCTGGTGCATTCGAGTTGTCATCACCCACGAGAGCGCGGGCTGCTGACTCCGTGGCCTCACGAAGGGTTTGGGCGTGCGACAGCAATCCTGAAAGCCGATCTAACTCGGCATCCTCGCCTTCAACGGGTGACACAGCCTCAATCTCATCAAGGGCCAACCTGTGCAGATTCGCTTGCCGCTCGCGCTCGAGGCGCTTCTCCGTGCGATCTGCGAGTTCGCGAACAGCACCTCGCCACCTCATGCGCACGGCGCGATACTCCTCGAGAGTTTTTGAAAGTGACTCCCCCGCGAAAGCATCAACTGCTGACCTCTGCCATGCGGTGGACTTCAATCGCGCTTGATCCGCTTGGCCATGCACCACCACTAGGCGTGAAGAAACATCTGCCAGCACAGATGCCGGCACCGCCCGACCGCCCATCGCTGCTTTGCTCCGGCCAGCGTCGTTCAGTGTCCGTGAGATGATGAGGGAATCATCTTCTAGTTCTGCTGCTGACTGCTCCAGAATCTCGCGTAACGCCACCTGTGAGGATTGGGAGAGCCGGAAGGTTGCATCTGCACCAGCGCTCGCAGCACCTGTTCTAACAACCGCTGAATCAGTTTTTGCGCCCATCACCAGCGCCACACCAGTCAAAATCATGGTTTTACCTGCTCCGGTTTCTCCCGTCACGACGGTGAAACCAGGATCGAAAACAATTCCTGCTTGGGCAATGACACCAATGTCATGAATGCTTAATTCTTCAATCATGTGGTAATCACAACCGACGACTGGTCATGACTCTGACCGCCGCCCCCGCCAACCCGCAACCGGCAATTCAAACTTAGCTACCAGTCGATCCGTGAAGGGTGCCGTCACAACACGAGCAAAGTGAACTGGCTGGGCTGATGCGCGGACTTCAATGCGGGCTCCATGCGGCACCTCGAAAGATCGCCGGCCATCTGCCCACACAACCGCAGGAGATTCCGCGGCAACATCCAAAGCAACCACGCTGTGCGGGGAAATCACCATGGGACGGGCAAAAAGTGCATGCGCACTCAAGGGAACTACCAGCATCGCCGAGACCTCAGGCCACACCACCGGCCCGCCAGCAGAAAACGCGTATGCCGTGGAGCCAGTTGGGCTAGCGCACACCACACCGTCACAACCCCACGTCGAGAGTGGACGACCATCGACCTCGACAAGAACTTGGATCATCCGCTGGCGAGCATCCTTTTCAACGCTGACTTCGTTCAGCGCCCAGGTGGAGGCGGTCGATCCATCGTCAAAGAAGATCGAGATCTCCAGTGCCAGACGCTCTTCAACCTTCCAGGATCGATTGACGATGGCCGAAACCACAGAGGCCATATCTTCTTCTTCGGACTCTGCGAGGAATCCCACATGGCCGAGGTTCACACCAAGTAATGGCGTGGCGGCATCACGAGCCCACTCAGCTGCTCTCAAAATGGTTCCGTCGCCGCCGAGGACCACCACTACATCGCATCCGGCTGAGGCGGTAGGGCCAGGTTCTACGACAGCAAATCCAGTCACATCACTTCCGGCTGATGGACCAAGCTCCAACGCCTCATTCGCCACCAGCCGCACATCGACGTTCAGTGCAGCGAACTGGGAGATGAGCGAAAGCGCCGCTGAGCGGGCATCGCTACTTCGTACATTCACGACGAGTAGAACTGTCGGTGCACCCATCGTCATTGCGGCCCCTCATCTACTGCCCGGCGGATCTCGGACTCCATGATGCTCTGGTCAATCGGTGCTCGCTCACCGATGACATGCCCACTCTTCCGCAACCACAGGAAATATTCCACGTTTCCACTTGGCCCGGGTAAAGGGCTAGCAACCACGCCCCATGCTTCCAGACCCTGCTTGATGGCCGATTCAACCACTTTCACAACGGCCGATATCCGCAGCTCTTTCTCCCGCACAACCCCATCGCCGATTCGGTCCTTACCCACCTCAAATTGCGGCTTCACCATGAGTACGAAATTCGTGTCAGCTTCAGCGCACTCAGCCAACGCGGGGATCACAGATGTAAGTGAAATGAATGAGAGATCAGCCACGACCAAATCAGGGTGCCACGGCAATTCTTTGCCGGTGAGATGGCGAAC
>JBIISH010000191.1:0-4156 GCA_044341115.1 Candidatus Nanopelagicales bacterium | reverse complement strand
ATGAGATCCGCCGGGTGGTGACGCCGATCAGGGGCGCGGTCATGCGGAATCCTGGTCTTTGTTGACGAGTGAACGCAGGTGACGTCGAGTCTCCTCGATGTGCAGCACCGCTGCCGCACCGGCAGCAATGACGTCGCGCTGCTCGATGGCCTCGAGGATCCCAAGGTGTTGGATACGCGTTGTCTCGAAGTGCTGCTCATAGGGCAGGTTGTCGGTTGGCAGGAAGAGCTCAGCCCTGGCCTGACGCGATGCGGTTTCGAGTTTGCTGCTTCCCGCGGCGCGTGCCACGGCTGCATGGAAGCGTCCATCGGCCTCGCGGAAGGCGTTGTAGGAAGGCGCATGCGTGGGCAGATCATCTATCGCGCTGCGCATGTCAGCGAGATCGGCCTCGGTGCGGCGCTCCGCGGCCAGCTCGCACATGCGCCGCTCGATCGCGATACGGAAATCGATGATGTCGAGCAGGTCAGGGAGGTTCGCGCGGAGCAGTTCGCGCCACACCGACATTGGCGTACTGGGCGCGATGACAAAACTGCCACCGTGGGCGCCCCGTCTTGTGATGAGGTAGCCCTCTGCCTCCAGCAGCGCAATGCCCTCGCGGACGGACTGCCGGCCGATGCCCAGTTGCATGGCAAGGTTGCGCTGGCTGGGTAGCGCTGCACCCACCGGGAGCTCGCCGCTCTGAATCGAGGCACGGATCATGGAGGCCACGTCGTGCCCGGTGCGGGACGACTGCAGCGGCTCTCCTGTCAGCGACTCGAGTCTCATTGGTCCGAACTATGTACCATTAGATCCGCAGCGTCAATGCTCTCGGCTAGATTCCTCGCCTCAGGCTTCTCGCGTCCTGCCCCGCGCAATGACCGACTCAATAACCTCCGGGCGGAACTGGCCCAGAGCCGGGACAAACCCCGCCGCGGGGTCACTGCCACTGATGTCGAACGGAGCAGCCAGCAACTCGACCGGACCAAACTCCGTGGCCACCTCCACGAAGCGACCTCGCGAACGGAGTTGCTCGTGATCCCAGACACCCTGCAAATCATTCACATGTGCCACCGCAATCCGGCCAGCAGCGAGCCTTGCCAGTGATTCCTCATCGGAGATTGATTGCAGAACCTCCGATATCAACGCCTCCATCTCCACCACATTCGCAAGCCGATCGGGATTGGTAGCGAACCTTGAATCGGTGCACAATTCCGGTGCAAGAAGTAGTGATTCGGCGAGTGAACACCATTCACCATCGCTTTGGACAGCGATCAAGATGGTGTTGCCACTTGCAAGGTGAAAAGTGCCGTAGGGAGCAATGGCGTGGTGTCTGCGCCCCGTGCGTGGAGCTTGCCCGGCGCCGTAGACAGCTGCGTACATCGGCGCGGACAGCCATTCAGAGAGCGCCTCGAGCATCGATACATGAATATCTGCACCTTCTCCCGTGCGATCACGACGAACGAGCGCGGCAAGGATGCTGGTGAGGGCATACATGCCCGAGGCAATGTCGGCCACCGAGAAACCGACTTTGCTCATCTCTTCATCTCCGGTCACGGAGAAAGCACCGGCTTCGGCTTGAATCGCGAGGTCATAGGCCTTGTCTTCGCTGCGCGGTCCACCTTCGCCATATCCAGATATCGCGCAGACAATGAGGTCGGGGCGCGCTGCTCGAAGGGTTGGTGCATCAAGGCCGCGCCGGCGCGCAGCTTCCGGCGACACGTTGTGCATCACCACGTCGGCGCCGGCGATGAGCGATGCGAGCAGTTCTGAGTCTTCAGTCTTGGTGAGGTCAAGGGCGAGGGATTCCTTACCCCGGTTCGCCCACACGAAGAATGCCGAGTTGCCCTTGACCAGATGGTCGTAATGTCGAGCAAAATCCCCATCCGTGCGTTCCACTTTGATGACGATCGCACCCAGATCAGCTAGTTGCCTACTAGCAAAAGGTGCACTGATCGCCTGTTCGATGGAAACAACGACGATTCCCTCAAGGGTTGGACTCACCGGGAAACCACTGCAATGTCATCAAGGAACCAATCAACGAGTTTGCGGCAATTTGCGCGGAGCTCGTCTGCGTTCGCAGTCAGATCTCCAAGAATCTCTTGCTCACTCGTTCGAGTTGGAATGTGATCGGCACCGATTCGGGTCCACTGCGCCACCAAGTCCACATGCGCTTCGGGATGGAACTGCGTTCCTACCGCTCTCTGGTACTTGAAAAGCTGCACGGCCTGATCATTGCTGGCAAGGACTTCAGCATCACGTGGCACCACTGTCCGATCCTCATGCCAGGTGAACCACGGCCCTTGCGGGATCGGCAGGTTCTCACCGGGGAATGTGACGAGACCGATCTCATCTGAACCCGCAGGTGCCGGCTCCACGGAACCACCCAATGCTTCGGCAAGCAGTTGCCCGCCAAAGCACACACCTAAGTAGGGAATGTCCTGATCAACGAGTTCCCGGATGAGGGCAACTTCCGGAGTGACCCACACCCGCGAGTTTTCGTCGTAAGCGTTACTAAATGATCCGAATGCCATCACGGCGTCATATTGAGTCGGGTCGGGAAAATTTGTGTTGGGAGCCTCAGGATTTTCCAGTACGACATGCGTGTCAACGTCGATACCCTCCTCACGCAAAATCTGGCCGATCATCCCCGAGTCCGCCTGCGGTTCGTGGCTAATGAGCAACACTCGTGTCATCTAGATGACGCCTCGGTAGCGCGCAATTTCCCAGTCACTGACATCGCCATCAACACTATGGCCATGCTCTGCAAATTCTGCCGCCTCCCGGCGCTGCATGATGAGGAAGTTGTCGACGAACACGTCGCCGAATGTACTCCGTGTGAACGGAGTGTCGAAGTTCTCGATGGCGCCGTCGATCGTGACGGGTAGACGCTCCCACTGCTCATCGGCGTGCGGGTCGCCCACCACCTGCGGCATCAGTTCGTAGTCATTCTCGATTCCGTCCATACCGGCGGCAAGACACGCTGCGAGTACGAGGTACGGATTCGCGTCAGCGCCAGCCCAGCGGGACTCAAGCCTGTTGCCCGAGCCCGCGCCGACGATCGACCGAACTCCCACGAGTCGGTGGTCGAGTCCCCACGTGACCTGAGTGGGTGAGAACGAGTAGTCCTGCACGCGCTTGTAGCCACTGATTGTGGGCGTCATGATGAGTTGAAGTTCTTTGTGATGTGCGAGCAGTCCGGTCAGGTACTTACGCATCAACGAGTTCCCGATGATCGAGTCCTCATCCTGCACAGCGAAGACGTTCTCGCCGTTTCGCGACAGTGACTGATGGATGTGCATGCCATTGCCCGCTTCAAGCAGGAACGGCTTGGCCATGAACGTGGTGTTGATGCCGTGCTTCTTCGCAACGGTGCGCACGATGTACTTGAAGTAGATGGTGGCATCGGCCATCTCCATCAATGGTCCATAACGCAAGTTAATTTCCGTTTGGCCAGGGCCATATTCCACGTTCCACGCTTCGACTTCTATTCCCGTCTTGCGCAACGACTCACAAATGTCGTGCATGAAGTAGTTCATCTCGGCGCCACGTGCGATCGAGTAGCAGTTGATATCGCTGTAGAGCGGCTGCCAGTTCTCGTCGTAGAAATGGCACTCAAGTTCGGTGGCGGCATTAACCTCGAAGCCCATCTCTTCGAACCGAGCAAGTTGCCGTTTCAGCATCGCTCGCGCATCCATTTCAATCGATGCGCCTGAATCAGGGTGCACGGTGTCGCACATCACGATGGCGACGCCCTCGGTCCAGCCCGCGATTCGGAAGCTCGCGAGATCGGGGATCGCGTGCATGTCCGGGAAGCCGTCCTCCTCATTCACCCACGGCGTGGAGAAAATAAAGCAGGTCGGATCCCAGGAGTAGACGACATTGGCAATCGAGTACCCGGCACCGCGCAGGAACTGCCGCACGGGGATGCGCTTGCCTCGGGGGATGCCCCAGGTGTCCACAATGACGCATTCGACGGTGTGAATGCTGTTTTCCTCGCACAGGCGGGCAACCCGCTCCCAGCCTGCTTGGTCGTCCCGGGTCATCGATCCTCCTGAAAAGGCAATTTTGGATACTTGATAAATGTAGTCTGATAGCTGGGCTCGAGGAGGGAATTCTCCCCGATCCGATGCCCAAGCACCCCAGATTTGGCCACCCGCCCCAAGGAGCCCGTAATGCG
>JBIISH010000015.1:0-14669 GCA_044341115.1 Candidatus Nanopelagicales bacterium | reverse complement strand
CTTTGTCGCCGGGCTCGGCACGACTGGCACTTTGATGGGCGTAGGTCGATTTTTTCAGGAGTACAAGCCCGACGTTGCCATCGTGGCGGCGGAACCTCGATACGGAGAATTGGTCTACGGTCTCCGCAATCTCGACGAGGGGTTTATCCCGGAACTTTATGACGAGTCGATGTTGACCACGCGATTCTCTGTCGGCCCACTTGATGCGCTGAAGCGCACGCGCGAGTTACTGGAGAAGGAAGGCATCTTCGCGGGGATTTCGACCGGTGCGATCTTGCACGCAGCCCTGGGAATTGCGGCGAAGGCGGATAAAGAGGGCCGAAAGGCTGATATCGCGTTCATTGTGTGCGATGGCGGGTGGAAATACTTGTCTACTGGCGCCTATGAGGGCACCCTCGAAGAAGCCGAGAGTGCCCTCGAAGGACAGCTGTGGGCCTAGGCCCGGTTTGACTTCACGGGGACTGCAGGAACCACAACTTGGCGCGTGTTGTGTTGATGATGAGCAGGATGATGACGTTGACAATGATCTGTCCCCAGCCGCCGTATCCCAGGTTGAAGAAACCAAAGATGATGTTCAGCACTGCGAGCAGCGAGATAAGCATATGCGCAGATGCGCTGCCGATCATCGTCATCTTGGAGAGCCAGAAGTAGATCAGGCCGAGCAGGATCATCAGGCCACCGTTGAACCACAGGTAGAAGCCAGAGACCGTCTGCTCTTCACCGGTGATGTGGTTAATGAAGGTGGGGTTCTCGCCAAATGCGGAGAAGATCAGCAGCGTGCCCACCACGATGTTGCCTATTGCGGCCAGGACGATCAGGATCGCCACGATGGTGACCCCAACCGGGCGCTTGATAAGGGAGTCTTGCGACATTGAGTCTCCTAAAAGCACAGTTCTTCGGTCCGAGCGACCGATGAGTCGAGCGTAGAGACCGTCAGCCCCACACATGGCCTTGGCGCGCCGTAGGCTGACCACGTTATGACTGATGCGCCCATTGGCATGTTTGATTCCGGCTTTGGCGGCCTGACTGTCGCCCGGGCCGTAATGGACCAACTTCCGCACGAATCGGTCCTCTATGTTGGTGACACAGCGCGTGGCCCTTATGGCCCTAGGCCCCTGGCGCAGGTCCGAGAATTCTCGCTCGAAATCATGGACCGGCTGGTTGCCAATGGTGTGAAAGCCCTCGTCATCGCTTGTAACTCGGCGAGTGCTGCAACATTGCGCGATGCACGCGAACGCTATGAAGTCCCGGTGATCGAGGTTGTCCACCCGGCGGTGCGCCGAGCTGCGGCTGCCACCAGAGGCGGGCGGGTTGGTGTCATCGGTACAACCGCCACCATCACATCTCGGGCCTATGACGATGCGTTTGCCGCCGCTCCCGACGTTTCCCTCACCTCGGTTGCCTGCCCGCGTTTCGTGGAATTTGTTGAATCTGGCGTTACGAGTGGCGATGAAGTGATTGCGGTGGCGCGGGAGTACCTCGAACCTTTGCAGGCGGAAGATATCGACACGTTGATTCTTGGTTGCACGCATTACCCGCTCCTTGCTGGCGCAATTTCCTATGTCATGGGCGACGACGTCACGCTTGTCTCCAGTGCCGAAGAAACCGCCAAAGATGTGTACCGGGAGTTGATGGCGAGCGGGTTGCTGCGCGCTACGAGCGAGCCACCGGAGCACGAATTCCTGGTGACCGGTGACCCGGCGGAATTTGAGTCGTTTGGTCGCCGGGTGATCGGTCCGCAGATCGGCACTGTCCGCGCTGCTCGCTAGGGTCTTCTCCCATGACCCGATCTGACGGCCGTGCAGCCGATGAACTTCGTCCCGTCACCTTCGAGCGTGGTTGGTCCGAACACGCAGAGGGTTCAGCGCTGGTCACCTTTGGCCGCACCAAGGTTTTGTGCACAGCGTCCTTTTCACCTGGTGTGCCCCGCTGGCTGAAGGATTCTGGCAAGGGTTGGGTCACCGCTGAGTACTCGATGCTGCCCCGCGCCACCAACACGCGTAATCAGCGTGAATCGGTCAAGGGCAAACTTGGTGGTCGCACGCAGGAGATCAGTCGGTTGATTGGCCGCAGCCTTCGCGCTGTTGTTGACATGCAGGCACTGGGCGAGAATTCGATTCTCATCGACTGCGATGTCTTGCAGGCCGATGGCGGCACCCGCACGGCAGCGATCACTGGTGCCTACGTGGCACTGGTTGATTCCATTACGTGGGCTCGCGAGCAAGGCCATGTGAAGGGCGATCCGTTGATTGACTCTGTGGCCGCAGTTTCCGTGGGAATCATTGATGGCGAGCCACGGCTCGATCTGCACTACGACGACGATGTCCGCGCGGATACCGACATGAACGTGGTGATGACCGGTGGTGGGCGATTCATTGAGGTCCAGGGTACCGCTGAAGGTGAGCCGTTCGATCGTGAGCTTCTTGATGAGTTGCTCAATCTTGCAACAGCGGGCTGCATCGACCTAACGAATCTGCAAAAGGCCGCGTTGCAGGCATGAGCGCGCGGGTAGTACTTGCAACACGTAACAACCATAAGGTCGCTGAACTGCGCCGCATCTTGGCTGATGCTGATGTGCAGGTGGAGTTGTTGGGCACCGACGAGTTCCCGGATCTACCCGATGTTCCCGAGACCGGGAGTACCTTTGCCGCCAATGCGCTACTGAAGGCACGCGATGTTGCCCAGCGCACTGGGTTAGTTGCGATCGCTGATGATTCTGGTCTATGTGTGGATGCACTCAATGGAATGCCCGGAATCTTCTCGGCCCGCTGGGCCGGCACCCACGGAAATGATCTTGCCAACCTTGAACTGGTGCTCGCGCAATTACGCGATGTGCCAGCCAGTAGGCGCACTGCTGCCTTTCATTGCGCTGCTGCGATCGCCACACCAGAAGGTGATGAGCGCGTAGTTGAGGGGGTGCTCGATGGGGTACTCATCGATGCACCGCGTGGTGACAATGGATTTGGTTACGACCCGATTTTCATTCCGTTGGGTTGCCAAGAAACCACTGCTGAGATGACTGCCGAAGAGAAGGATGCGATCAGTCACCGCGGGATAGCTTTCCGGGCTCTTGCGCCAGTTTTAGCCGAAGTGATGAGTCGTCGGCCCTGACTAGGTAAGTGCTCGCGCTTTCTCCACAATCTGCTCTGTCGTGAGTGAGCCTGGCACTATCTGCACTGCGCCATCAGTTGAAATGAATGCGAATGCTGGTTGTCCGGCAACGCCAAATTTTGCCCACACAGCGGCCTCCTCATCGGAGATGTGTCGGAGTTGGCCGAGTTCGGCATCGGCAACGAACTGATTCATGTCATCAACAGGGCCAAGCGCTCCCACTCCAATAATTTCAGCCTCGCCGTTGAGTTCAGCAGCTGCCGCAGAAATCTCAGGTGCCTCAGCGAAACAGACCGAGCACCAGGGTGCCCAGAACCACAGCACTGTTGGCTTATCCACAAGTTCAGCGCTGGTGAACTCGGCTCCATCGAGGGTGGAAGAAGAGAAAGTGGGAATATCTGACGTCTCTACAGCTGACTCGGAATTTCCACCGCAGCCAGAAAGGGCAACAAGCACGATGCCGGCGGCAAGAACTGCAAGTATTCGAGTCAGGCGCATTGTTCTCAGCCTTTCTTTCCGAGATTGACGAGTTAGTCCAAGATTCCGAGTTCGCGCAGTTTTGCGGAGAGGTCTGGATTCGAAGGCTCAACAACATGGGTACCATCAGCAAAAACAATCACCGGAATTGAGGCTTTTCCGCTGATTTCGATTGCCGCGTCCCGGTATTCGTCGTGGTTCTCCACGTCTAGGTAGGTAAAAGGAACACCGAGTTCCTCGAGCTGGCGCTTGGACCTTCGGCAATCACCACACCACTCAGCTCCGTACAACAAGATTTCTGAAGGTGTCATCGCCGGGGTCATGGAAAAGAGGGTAACCCGGCTGGGGTCATCACTGGGCGGCGAAGAGGTCAATCAGTTCCCCAACCTTGTGCCCTGACTCCGCCGGGTGGCGAAAGGGTCGCCTTCGATTGACCGAGTAAGCGTTTCTACGCCCTTGTCTCACAACATTGATATAGCCGCTGTCTTCGAGGTCGCGCACAATTGATTGCGCGGTCCGCTCGGTAATCCCAGCTGCCATCGCTAAATCCTTAATGCGCGACTCTGACCCCTGGGCAATGAGAAGCAGGATTCGTCCGTGATTCGTCAGAAGAGTCCACTGCCGTTCGTGCTCTTTCACCGTAGTCAACTTGCTGCATCCTCTCTCTGCGGAATCGGCTCACAAATCCGTGATGACTGAATCTGAGTTTATCTCTCAGTCGACGCGCTCCGAATCACGTCGGTGTGGGACCCCATGTAGAGGTGTGATAGAAAAATGGACGAAGTATTTTTCTGGTGAAAAAAAGCGCCTATTGGAGGGTTCGTGTCCCGGGACGAGTCGGCTGATCCAGCAAAGCTGGAACTCACTGAGGAGCAATATCGGCGCTTATGGGATCCGGCAGCTGATGGCGGCTATCCGGCTAATCATTTCGCCTTCCGTCAGGTGCTCAACGTCATGCATGAAAAGGGCGTCAAGCGCTTGCTCGAAGTGGGCGTTGGCTCTGGAAGCGCCATTCCTATTTTCGAAGCCGCTGGAGTGGAGATCTCCGGCTTTGACAACAACCCAGATATGGTCGAGCAGAGCCGGACCGCGATGCGTGACTGGAAGCTGCCGAAACGTCGCATAGCGTGGGGCGACATCGAAGACTCTGTATCACTTTCGCCGTGGCGCACGCAGGAACCCTTTGACGCCATTCTTGCCATGGGAGTCTTGCCACACGTGACCCACGAAAGGGTTGCGCTGGAGAACATGCGGCACTTGGTGAAACCGGGTGGGAATGTTTTCGTTGAATGCCGGAACAAACTTTTCTCGCTGTTCACCTTCAATCGCTTCACTCGCGAATTCATCATGGACGATCTCCTGGCGGGAGTTTCGGGCGAAGTCCGTGCGGCTGCCGATGATTTTCTCCTGACTCGCGTTGATGCCGATATGCCACCAAAGCCCTCAGAACACGAAGCGAGGTATCACAATCCGCTCGATGTGGGCCAGCTCTTCACCGATGCTGGGTTCGTCAACGTTGTCATCAGACCTTTTCACTACCACGCGGCTATGCCTCGATTTGAGGGCCCGCTTGGTGAGGCGTTCCGCCGTGAGTCGATTGCTTTGGAGAACGAGCCGTCGGATTGGCGTGGTTTGTTCTTATGCTCGGCCTTCGTAGTGCAGGCTGAACGGCCGACTGAATAGATAGACTCGAATGAACACGCAGTAAGCCAACCTGAAGGATGAGGGAGTTCATACGCGATGGGCGACGTCCGTGCGCATTACGACGGTTCAGCACCGACCTACCATGAGCAATACGACCCTGAGTTGATTTGGAAGAACTCGGAATATCCCGCAAATTTCTTTCGCCTGCAAAAAGTCATTGAGATCCTCCGACGGGCGGGTTCGCAGAGTGTCTATGAGCTGGGTGCGGGCGAGGCGAGCCCTATCGTCCGTATTCACAAGGAACTTGGTATCCGGGTTCAGGCAAGTGATCTGTCACCTGAAATGGTGCGGTTAGGTCGAGAAAATCTCGCGAAGAACGGCATGGATCCACGTTGGCTCTCTGAATTGGACTTGAACGACAAAGCTGCTGTGCAACGTGAACATGAGCAGGTGGGCACCTTTGACGCAGTCCTTGCGCTCGGTGTGATCCCGCATGTGCCAGATGATGACTGGTTTGTCGACGCGATGAGTTCATTTCTCAATCCAGGTGGAACGTTAATTCTGCAGTTCAGAAATTCGATGTTCTCCATGTTCACGATGAACCGCCTGACCAAGGAGTTCATTCTGGATGAGCTGTTGAGTCCGGTCCCGGCTAGCTTCAAAGACGTGGTCGCGGCCGATCTTGACCAGCGACTCGCTGTTGACAAACCACCGATTCGTCGCAGGGACGATGGTCACGGTTACGACGAGATTTTGGCCCGCTTCCACAATCCACTCGAGTTGGCTGAAGTGGTGAAGCGGCACGGTTTTTCGGATATCAGTTACCGTTGGTACAACTTCCATCCCACTTACCCAATGCTGGCTGGCGCCATCGACCCACAGGAATATCGGGAAGCTCAGATCGCTCTTGAGGCCGACGAATCGTGGCGAGGCATGTTCTTGTGCTCCGCGGGCATGATCATCGCAACGAAGCAGTAATTCTCTGGTGCGGAAGGCGGGAATCGAACCCGCACACCACTAGGGCACTGCGTCCTAAGCGCAGCGTGTCTACCGTTCCACCACTCCCGCGTGGGTCTTTAGTCTACTGAAGGAGACCGCGAGTCACGTGATGATGCCTTTCGGCAGTAGGTGGCGGTCTGGCTATGACAGTTGGGACAGAGAAACCGCAAATTATCTCGTAGACAATTCCACGCGTTTCCATCTATGTGATCGACGTGCAGGGTTAGGAACCGGCTCATCCAGATAGTTCCAGTTCCGCATTCTGAACACATGTGCGGGGCGCCAATTTCGAGCAATGCACGCCGAAGCATGTGCGGTTTTGCTCGTGGCTCCTGTGGATCGCGAAGAATGAGTATTTGGCTTGCACTATGGCGGACTTGACGTTTACCCCGATTAATTGCCTGACCCAGAAAGTGGGAGGTATCCAATCCGTTTCGTTTGATTCGCTTACTCAAATGAAAATGAGATCCACCGGCGGGCTTAATGCCGAGAATGCGCATCACTTGGGCGATCGACAAGGATTGGGCAACCGCAGCGGCAAGATCCGCATCAGAGTGTCGAGGAATCTTTGCCATGGCGAGAAGTTATCCGAAGGCCCTGACATATCGAGTAGAAAAGAAAGCCTCAGTGGATATCGAGATCCCGCATCAGTTTGGCAACATGGCCGGTCGCTTTCACGTTATAGAAAGCGTGTTCAATCTTGCCGGTTGTGGAGATGAGGAAAGTTGATCGGATAACTCCAGTCACAACTTTTCCGTAGAGCTTCTTCTCGCCCCAGGCTCCGTACTTGGTCAAGACAGTGCGATCGGGATCGGAGAGAAGAACAAATGGCAGATCGTCGCTCGATGCGAACTCTGCGAGCTTTTCGGGGGCGTCAGGGGAGATGCCAATCACGGTCAGCCCGCTCGCTGTGAATGCATGGAGGTGGTCTCGAAAATCGCAGGCTTGCTTAGTGCATCCGGGGGTCATGGCGGCGGGATAGGCGTAGAGCAGCACACGCTGGCCCTTGAAGCTCGCAAGGCTCACTCGCTTACCGCTGGCGCTGGTCAAGGTGAAGGCGGGGGCGGTGGCGCCGGGCTCGAGTCGCATGCCCTCAGCGTAGAAGAGGAGACCCCTACCCGGATCCGGACTTACTGCAATACTTTTGCAAGTAGTGAATTTCTTCAGTAAGGTTCTTCTCATGCGGAAAACCCTGACAACTCTCTTTGTTGCCGGTGCCCTGGTCCTGACGGGCTGTTCCTCCGATGGAGGTGACGATGCGGCAACCGAAGGCTCGGGCAAGCTCCTGGTCGCCACGACCGTTTCTCCAATCACCTCGATCGTCTCCCGGATCGGTGGAGACCGGGTCAACATTGAAGGCATCGTCCCGGAGGGCACCAATAGCCACACTTTCGAGCCGGCACCGCAGGTTGCTGAACTGTTGAGCACGGCAGACCTCATCTTCGTGAACGGGCTCAAGTTAGAAGACCCCACGATCGATCTGGCAAATGCGAACTTGAAAGATGGCGCGGAGATCGTAGAAATTGGCACGCTGTCACTGCCGGAGTCCGATTACCTCTACGACTTCTCTTTTCCAGAAGAAGAGGGAAAACCCAACCCCCACTTGTGGACCGACCCCACGTATGCTATCAAGTACGCGGAGGTAATCCGCGACGTTCTTACCGAGCGCGACCCGGCAAATGCCGACTATTTCGCTGCCAACTACGAGTCATTTGCGACCCAGGTGCAAGCACTGGGTGATGCAGTCAGACTGGATCAAGAAACCGTTCCGGTCGGCAGCCGAAAACTTCTGACCTATCACGATGCGTACGCCTACTTCGCTAAAAGCTACGGCTGGACGGTGATTGGTGCTGTGCAGCCGAGCAACTTCGCCGAGCCAACTCCTAGCGAAGTTGCAGTCCTCATTCGTCAGGTCGAGAATGAGCAGGTGCCCACCATCTTCGGATCCGAAGTTTTTCCATCACCGATCCTTGAAGAAATTGGTCGCGCCACGGGTGTCCGTTACGAAGATTCACTTCGCGACGACGACCTCCCAGGAGTCCCCGGCGATCTCAATCACTCATGGCTTGGCCTGATGCAGTACAACTTCGCCACGATGATCAAGGGTCTCGGCGGAACGTCTACCAACATTGATGCCATTGACATCACCAGCCCAATCAAGGACAGCGCGGTGTATCCCCAGTGACCGGAACCGGCGTTGGACCTGAACTGATCAAGCTGGAGAACATATCTGCTGGCTATGACTCGAGCATTGTGCTGTCCGATGTCACGTTGACCATCCGTGAAGACCAGTTCACTGGAATTGTTGGCCCATCTGGTGCCGGCAAGACCACGCTGCTTCGGGTATTGCTCGGCACGTTGCCGGCACGTGGCGGCTCTATCACCACCATGCCGGGCCTAAGAACCGCCTACGTTCCGCAGTTAGAAACCGTGAATTGGAATTTTCCGATCACGGTCGAGGAATGTGTGCTCATGTCCCGTGAGCAGGGTCACCGGATGCCGTGGGCGAGCGCGTCTGAAAAGCGTGAAGTCGCGAGGGTGCTCGATCGCCTTGGGATCGCTGAACTGTCCAAGCGGCACATTCGTTCACTGTCAGGTGGCCAGCAGCAGCGCATGTTCTTGGCCCGCGCGCTGCTGCGTGACCCGCAGCTTCTGCTCCTCGATGAACCCACCAGCGGGGTTGATGTCTCAACAAGACATGACGTCTTGCATTTACTTGCGGACCTGCACGAGGACGGCGTCGCGATTGTTCTGACCACGCACGATCTCAACGGGATGGCAACGCACCTTCCGCATTTGGTGTGCGTGCACCACCGCATCGTCGCCGATGGAACTCCAGAAGAAGTAATCAGGCCCGACGTACTTGAAGCGACCTTCGGTGCCCGCATGGATGTTCTCGAGCACTTAGGAATGCGCGTCGTTATTGATGAAATCCGTGAGCCCCGATTTGTTGAAGGGGTGAGCTGACATCGAGACCCTGCTTGATCCCCTCTCATTTGCTTTCTTCCAAAAGGGCTTGTTCGTGGCCAGTCTTTCCGGTGCGCTCCTTGGCTTTATTGGTGTCTTCATCGTGTTGCGCGGGATGAGTTACATCGGACACGGTCTATCGCACTCAATTTTCGGTGGCTTTGCTGCGGCCCAACTCTTCGCCGCGCAGTTCTATCTCATTGGCGCAGGGCTCTGGGGAATCGCATCAGCACTCGCGATCACATCTGTTGCGAAGCGGAGCCGGGTGGGCGCCGATGCTGCGATCGGTGTGATCACCACCGCGTCATTCGCACTAGGTGTCGCACTCTTCGCAAAATTTGGCATCAGCGGACCAATATTTGAAAACGCACTCTTCGGCAGCATCCTGGGGATATCGGTAACCCAGATGGTTGGCTTGAGTGCGATCTCGGCAATCGCTGGGCTCTTTGTTTTCTTCCGTTACCGGGCTTTGCTCTTCACTACCTTTGATCCTGAGGTCGCCGACGTATCTGGCGTGCGGGTCGGCCGCACCGATGCCTACCTGATGATCATTTTGTCTTTGTCGATCCTTGCCACCCTGACAGTGGTGGGCGTGACTTTGGTCGCTGCCATGTTGGTGATTCCGGCCGTGGTGGCCCGCATGCTCACCGACTCCTTCCCGCGGATGTTGCTGCTCAGCACGATCATCGGCACGTTGAGTGGATTGATCGGGATGTACTTGAGCTATTACGCTGGGGTCCCCTCAGGCACCATGATCGTGTTGGTCGGCGCAGCGGTGTTCGCGGTGGTGCTGGCGATCACTGGCGGCCGTGGCCTTCGTCGCTCGGCTGGCCTCGATGCTCACGTGGAAGCCATGGCTCAGCCAACTTCTGCCGGTCGGTGAGTAGCAGCGTTCCCCGTTGGACCCAATAAGCGAGGGCGTAGGCTTGGCAGCCTCGTCAGGGAGGGCGGAATTGTGAGTGAAGCAGTGGCACAGGTGGCCGATTCGAATCATGTGGTGCCAGCCAAGACCTCCCTTGTTGATCTGCAGACCGAAGTAGTCGCGGCGCGCGAGGAACTCATGGCGAATCTGTCTGAGTTACAGGCGGCTCTCACTCCAGGTGCACTCGCCAAGCGCGGCCTTGGATCTGTGACCGGATGGTTCACTGACGAGTTTGGCGGCGTGCGCCCGGAACGGGTCGCCATTGTCGGGGCCGCCGTAGTCGGTTTTGTAGCCATCCGGCTTCTCACCCGCCGGCGCTGACGTGACTGCAGAGCCAGCCTCACCTGCAAAACCCACAAAAGATGGCGCGGTGCCGATCAAACTTCTCCACGATCGAGTGCTGGTCCGCGAGGGTGGCGATGCAGGGGAGCGCAGGTCCAGCGGTGGCATAGTGATTCCAGCAACCGCTCAAGTAGGTAGGCGCCTCTCGTGGGCCAAAGTGGTTGCAGTTGGCCCTAACGTGCGTAGCGTCGAAGTGGGCGACAAAGTTCTTTTCGAGCCGGAGGATCGAGGCAACGTCGAAGTGCAGGGCATCGACTACGTGCTTCTGCGCGAGCGTGATTTGCACGCCGTAGCTGCTTCGAGGCACAGCACCGCCGGCACCGGCCTCTACCTCTAGCCGTCTTGTCATCTAACTCAGTGGGGATGTGTTCGTGATGACCGATGCCAATCCGCTCATGAATCCCGTACTCGTAGGTGGCACCGGACGCAGTGGTTCAACCGTGGTGGGTCACCTCCTTGATCATCACCGTGATCTGACTTTGACCAGGCCTATGGAGGTTCGTTTCATTACGGGAAACGATGGAATTGTTGACGCCCTCAGCATCGCGATGAAAAAACCGGGCAGCAAAAAAGCGACTGCTGCTGCGAAACTTGCGGCTGACCGAATTCGATTTCGGTGGTACGAGCGCGCTGAACATGTGGGGCTACACACATCCGTGCCTTTTGATCGGCTCGAAGGTTGGGTGGAGCAGTATCTGGCTGACTTTGCCGGTGACCCCGAACGTGCGAGTCGCACGCTTGTGAATGCAGTCATGACCGAAGTTGCCCACTCGGTTGGCGCCACCCGCTGGGTCGACACCACGCCGGCAAACGCGCGCAAGGCCGATCGGGTTGAGTCGATTTATCCAGATTCCAAGGTCATCATCGTCACGAGAGATGGCCGCGACGTGGCAGCCTCTTTTGTGCAGCAGGCGTTTGGCCCAGACGATGTATTCGAGGCGTTGAACCAGTGGGAGCAGCGCATGCTGCGCGCGCATCGCGCCGAACTTGCGAGTCGGCCTGGTCGAGTCATGACCATTGAACTGGTAGATCTCGTTGCCCGCGATCGTGAAGCGAGCATTGCGCGCATGTGTGCTTTTCTGGATCTGGACGTTGATCCGGAAATGGTCGATTGGTTCAATATGCATGTCACGCCTGAGAATGCGCATGTTGGACGGTGGCGCAATCAATTCGACTCCACCACGGCTGATCAAATTGACGAGTACTACGAGCGGATTTGTAGAAACCTCGTCAGTGATGGAGTGAGGATCCCGGCGTGAGCGCACCTCTGAATGATCATTACGACTGCATCATGGTTGGGGCCGGCCACAACGCATTGGTGGCGGCCGCCTACCTCGCTCGGGCCGGTCGCAGCACTCTGGTTCTTGAAGCAGCAGATCATGTGGGTGGCGCGGCGATATCCGCTGAGGTATTCGACGGTGTGGCTGCCCGTATTTCGAAGTACTCCTACTTGGTCTCGCTGTTGCCGCACAGCATTCGTGATGATCTCGACATCGATGTGACCACGATTCGCCGATCGGTCGCCTCTTATACCCCAGATCCGCAAGATCCCACCCGTGGTTTGGCTATTCCCGTTGCCAATGAAACTGCTTTGCGTGAGCAGTTTCGTGCCGCGACGGGTTCTGAAGAAGATGCTGATGCCTGGATTGAGTTCTACTCCCGCACGCAACGGGTGGCTGCAGTGGTTTTCCCTACTCTGACTTCTCCCTTGCCCAGCCGAGAAGAAATCCGCGCGCAGCTCGACCCGCAGGATTGGACAGACTTTTTTGAGCGTCCCTTGGGTGAAGTTCTTGAGAGAACTTTCAAGAACGACGTAGTGCGCGGGGTGATTCTCACTGATGCGTTGATCGGAACCTTTGCCGATGCACATGATCCGCATCTCGGACAGAACATCTGCTTTCTGTATCACGTGATCGGAAACGGCACGGGTGATTGGGATGTGCCGCAAGGGGGCATGGGGCGGGTCACCGATCAAATTGCCAAGCGCGCACAAGAAGCCGGAGCCACAATCGTGGTGTCCGCTCCTGTGACAGAGGTCGAATCAGATGGGAACCAAGCCCGCGTGACCGCGGTAATCGACGGTGCGCAGCAAACGTTCACATGTGACTATGTCCTTGCCGGGTGTGCCCCAGCAGTGCTTGATGAATTGATGAATCGCCCCGTGGCCTCGATCAGTCAACGCGATGCTGGCGCTCAGATCAAAGTGAACATGCTGCTGTCTCGGTTACCGAAATTGAAAGACACTTCCATTGATCCATGGGATGCATTCAATGGCACCTTTCATATCAACGAGGCGTATTCCCAATTGCAAAGCGCCGCAGCTCAAGCGCGCAAGGGAGTTTTGCCCGACCCGATCCCAGCGGAGATCTACTGTCACTCCCTTTCTGATCCGAGTATTTTGAGCCCAGAGCTGCAGGTCCAAGGTGTGCAGACCCTCACGCTGTTTGCCCTGCAGATCCCACACGATCTTTTTGTAGGGCCGAACGCGGTGAGCCATGAAACCGCTCAGGCCGCAGTGCTGGCCAGCCTGAACTCCGTGTTGGCGGAACCGATCGAGGATTGCCTGTTGATCGGTCCCGATGGGCGTGCGTGCATTGAGGTGAACACCACCGTCGATCTTGAGAAATCACTCAACATTCCCACCGGAAACATCTTTCATACTGCTCTGGAATGGCCGTTCGCAGAGAGTGCAGAAGAAATTGGTACCTGGGGTGTGGAAACGGACTTTGCCAACGTGGTGATCTGCGGGGCGGGCGCCAAACGAGGCGGCGGGGTCTCCGGAGTGCCCGGCCACAATGCTGCTGCGTACGTGCTGGGGCGCTAACCAAAACCCCGCATGCAACACTTCCGCTGTGGACTCAATGACATTACTCAGTGGCAAGGTTGTATTCGTGAGCGGTGGCACCCAAGGTGTGGGCGCTGCCGTGGTCAGAGAGGCGGTTCGCTGCGGGGCCGAGGCCGTGGTCTTCACGGGCAGACGGTCAGAACTCGGCCAGAACATGGAGGGCGAACTGCGCGCTGAGGGCGCGAACGCACTTTTCCTGCAGGCCGATGTAGCCGATGTCGATCAGGCGATTGGCTCAGTGCGCACCGCCATCGACACTTATGGGCGCGTGGACTGCGTAGTCAATGCGGCCGGTTTGGTCACCCGCGGATCCCTAGTTGATTCCACCCCGGAGTTTTTCGATGCGCACATTGCGGTGAACCTCCGCGGCCCGTTCTTCATCATGCAGACCGCGGTCACAGACATGTTGGCCCGATCGGCCCCGGGCACGCTCGTCAACATATTGAGCACATCCATGTACGGCGGCCAGTCATTCCTTGCCCCTTATGTTGCCGCGAAAATGGGCTTAGCCGGGTTGACCAAAAATGCGGCGCACGCTCATCGTTTCGACCGCATCCGGATCAATGGACTGAACATTGGTTGGACGGCCACCGAAGGTGAAGACGTGATCCAGCGTGCTGCTCACGGAGCTCAAGACGGGTGGCTGGAGGCAGCCAACGCCAAGCTACCCATGGGCAAACTGGGTCAGCCCGATGAGATCGCCGAGATGGTGGTCTTCTTGCTCTCTGACCGATCGGGTGTGGTGACCGGTGCCCTACTCGACTGGGATCAAATCGTGATTGGTGGACTCGACTAATGGCAACAACTCAAGACTCAGCGGAACCCGGTTCCGCAGAGCCGACTGTCATTGAAGTGTGGGCCGACATCGTTTGCCCGTGGTGCTTCATCGGCAAGCGCCGACTCGAGCAAGCACTTGAAGCCCGCGATGATCGTGACCGTTTCGTTGTTCTGCACCGCGCTTTTCAGCTGGATCCGAATGCGGTCTCTGAAGGTCAGGCCACCACCGACGTCCTGTCTGCAAAGTATGGCGTCTCTCACGCCGATGCCATCGCTATGCAAGAGAACGTAAGCGAGGTGGCGGCATCAGTTGGCTTGAAATATCAACTAGGTGAGACGATCAGTGGCAACACGATGTTGGCCCACCGGTTGGCTTTATGGGCGCAAGAGCAAGGCGATGCACAGGCGTTCATCGAGTCGATTTATCGAGGTTACTTTGAGCAGGCCCAACCAATTTTCACCATCGATGAGTTGATGCCATTTGTTGCTGATGCTGGGCTCGATGTAACAGCAGCACGGGCAATGCTGGCGACAGATGCGTATGTGAATGAGGTGCAGTCCGATCAAGCACTCGCTGCCCAATTC
>JBIISH010000275.1:0-2884 GCA_044341115.1 Candidatus Nanopelagicales bacterium | reverse complement strand
CAGTTTTGGCACGGGATCGAGTGAGGTATGTCGGAGAACCGATTGCCATAATCGTGGCAGAGTCGGCCTATATTGCGGAAGATGCAGAAGAACTAGTCGAAGTAACAATCACAGACCTTCCTGTCGTGGTTGATCCCTGTGCGCCTCCTTCACCTTTTGACGATATTAACGATACAGAGGCATTGAAGTTTGAGTTTGAATACGGAGACACGGAGGCACAGTTTGCCGAGGCTGCGCAGATCGTCGAACTGACCGTTCGGGTTGGTCGTCATTCGGGTGTTCCGATGGAATGCCGCGGTGCTGTCGCCGATTACAACGAGGGGGACGATTCGCTGCGGTTATATGGCGCAGCCAAGGTCCCGCACTACAACCGCGATGCGCTCAGCGCCATGCTTGGGATGTCTCCGAGTCGGATCACTTTGATCGAGCTGCATGTCGGAGGCGGTTTCGGGATCCGCGGTGAACTTTACCCAGAGGATGCTCTCGTGTGTTGGGCAAGCCGAGCAGTGGGTAGACCGGTGTCGTGGTCCGAGGATCGTCGCGAGCATCTCATGAGCGCTAATCATTCCCGCGACCAACTGCATAAACTGCGCGCTGCGGTGGATGCCGACGGATTCATTCGAGCGCTGGAAGATGAATTCTGGCTTGACCAGGGGGCTTACGTACGGACTCATGCTGCCACGGTCCCGACTCTGACGGCTTCCATGCTCCCTGGTCCTTATGTAATTCCGCACTATCGAGTAACAAGTCATGTTCGTCTGACAAACAAGACGCCAGCCGGAACATATCGAGCACCGGGTCGCTACGAAGGCACCTTTGCCCGCGAGCGACTCATTGATGCGATTGCGCATCAATTGCGCTTGAACCCGATGGCAGTACGGTCGAGGAATTTCATTTCGCCAGAAGACATGCCATTCTCGCGCCCTTTAGAGGCATTGGGAACTCAAGTGGAGTACGACAGCGGTAAGTACCAACTCATGGTCGACAAGGCGGAAAAGGTATGGAATCTGCCAGAGGTCGAAAGAGAAATTGAAATTCGTCGTGACAGGGGTGAACTTGTTGGAATTGGTCGCGCATTCTTTGTGGAGAAAAGTGGCCTTGGTCCTTTCGAGGGTGTACGCGTCACTATCGATGAATCCGGTGCCACTTCTATTTTGACAGGCGGAGCCTCAGTTGGACAGGGCTTTGAAACCGTTATGGCACAGGTATGCGCCGATGTTCTAGACACAGGGATCGACAATATGCAGGTGCTTCACGGCAATACGAGCACTTTTGAATATGGAATGGGTGCTTTCGCTAGTCGTCTATCAGTCATGGCGGGAACTGCAACACACATGGCCGCGCATGCAGTTTTGGACAAGGCTAAGAAGGTTTTTGCTAGGACTCATGAAGTCAATATGGCCGATATTGAGTGTTTCGCGGGCGGTGTCAGGGTCATTGGGGACCCTGACACACATGTTAGTTTCGGCAGTATTGCGCAAGCACTTCGACCGGTTGCCGCCGCACGATTGGGTATGTCCCCCGGACTCACTTCCGAACAGTGGTTTTTTTCGGAGCACATGAACTACCCCTACGGCTATCACGCAGGTGTCGTGAGCATTGATCCAGAGACTTTCGGCATCACGGTAGAGGCGTATTGGATCGCTTACGATATTGGCAAGGCAATTAATCCGATGCTGGTTGAGGGGCAGATCGTGGGCGGTGCTGCTCAGGGGCTTGGCGGGGCCCTGCTTGAGGATTTTCGTTATGACGAAGCCGGACAACCACTATGCACATCATTTCTTGATTACCTCATGCCCACGGCAGCCGAGATGCCACCGATTAAAGTGTTGATAACAGAGGATGCGCCCAGTCCATTGAATCCTCTAGGGTTGAAGGGAGCCGGAGAGGGAGGGACAACTGCTTTTGGTGCTGCGGTGGCAAGTGCGGTTGACCACGCGTTGTCTGACTTTGTTGTTCTTGAACTACCGGTAACGCCAAGTTTTGTCCGCTCGTGGATTCGTGGAGAGTGAACTGTGTCGGAAGTCCCCTTTGATGATGTGATGGTTGCCGGTGTCGACACCGAGGCAACGATCCGAAGGGTTGGTGCGGTCGTACGTGAGGCTAGAACCCAGCGCAAGATGACTCTGAATGATCTTGCTGGAGAGACCGGAGTCAGCGTCTCGATGCTGAGCATGTTGGAGCGCGGAGTTGCCAGCCCATCGATCGGCACCTTGGTTTCGGTTGCCTCTGCACTTGGCTTGCACATGTCGGAGCTCTTCGGAAGCCATGAACTGGAATTCGCCAGCCCTGTGAGAAGAATGCAGGATCAAGTGCAGTACGAATCAGCCGATGGAGCACGTCGAAGAGTGATCCATACAAACTTAGCTCGAGGTCTGGAAATGTCAGTTAATGAGTATGAACCGGGAACCTCTAGTTCGAGCCATGAAGTTCACCACAATGGTTCCGAGTTCGGCGTCGTCCTTTCAGGCACACTCATTGTCACGGTTGGGGGCGTGGAACATACCCTGCGTGCAGGGGATGGCATCACCTATCCATCATCCACGCCACACCGCATAGCAAACGAAGGGCGTACTCGAGCTCGGGCTGCTTGGGTAAACTTGGATTAGTTGGATGTGCACTTTACGCAGGTGCCGCCCGCACTGCGCATAAAGAGGAAGCACGTATCACCGCCTGACTAGCGCTTGAACCGAATCTGATCCGACATTAGGGTGACCGCCCTCGGCTTACGGCTAATTAACTTTTGGTTTCTAACGCGCCAGCACATGTGCCTTTCGCACTCGTGTCAGTCTGGCCGACGGTGCAATAAAGTCAAACAGGGTCAATATTGCAGCCAACTGGCGGTTCTGGAACTCTATGTGCGGTCGGATTGCTGGTGATCATG
>JBIISH010000188.1:0-4211 GCA_044341115.1 Candidatus Nanopelagicales bacterium | reverse complement strand
CATCCGCATACCAGTCAAGGTGACCAGACTTCTCAAACAGCGCACCTTTCGTGATGTGCGGCGTATTGACGAATTCATATCCTGCTTCTTCATGACGCTTGCGGGAGTAGTCCTCCATAACGCGGCGAACGATTCCGCCCTTCGGGTGGAATACCGCAAGACCTGAGCCAACTTCTTCAGGGAATGAAAACAGATCTAATTCAGAACCGAGCTTGCGGTGATCGCGCTTCTCGGCTTCAGACAAGAACTCCAAATAGTTTCGAAGTTCATCTTTGCTCGGCCACGCTGTTCCATACAGCCGCTGCAAAGATTCCTGTTTCTGATCACCCAGCCAGTACGCGGCCGATGAACGCATAACCTTGATCGCGTTCTGTGGAATGTATGACGTGTCAGGAACATGCGGGCCACGACACAAATCGCTCCAACAGGTCTCCCCCGTCTTGGCATCGACGTTGTCATAGATCGTAAGTTCGGCTCCGCCAACTTCCATCACGTCAGGGTCAAGGACCTCCGCCCCTGAATCGGAACCAATCAGACGCAACTTGAATGGCTCATTCGCGAGCTCAATAATTGCTTCCTCGCGTGAGACGACCCGCCGACTGAATCGCTGCCGAGACTTGATGATGTTGACCATCTCTTTTTCAATGGCCTCGAGGTCCTCTGGCTTGAAAGGCTCTGGGACATCAAACTCGTAATAGAAACCATCTGTGATCGGTGGACCAATACCCAGTTTTGCCGCCGGAATCAGTTTCTGTGTTGCTTGCGCAGCAACATGCGCCGCGGAGTGGCGAAGGATTGCCAGGCCTTCGGGAGAGGAAACCGAGACTGCTTCGACCACATCTGAGTCGAGCACTGGCGTGTAGAGGTCTCGGATCTCACCGTTTATTCGGGCGGCAACGATCTCTCTACCGGTCCCAAGCCGCTCGGCCGCAGTCGTGGACACGGTGACTCCTAAGCGCTCAAGGGAGGAAACGGACATCTTCGGTGGGCGATACTGGGTTCGAACCAGTGACCCCTCGCGTGTGAAGCGAGTGCTCTACCACTGAGCCAATCGCCCGAGGACTTGCCGAACTCTACCCCAGCGACCACATCTCCCCGCGTGTGCTCCTAGACCTGCCGCCTAATTGGGTTAACCTCGAAATATCCATTTCTTCCCTAAAGGGGTTACCTATGAAAACAGTTCGATCTCGCGCCGGGATGACCGCGCGATTCATTGCCGCGGCTGCGCTGGGCCTTACCGGTCTTGCCCTTGCTACTGCGCCCGCTCAGGCCATAGGCGGTTGCGCTATTTCGGGCAACTCAAACGGACCAGTAGGCGTGCCCCAGCAACTTACTGTCATAGATTGCGGCGGCTTTGGCCAAGTGGGCATCGCCTACGGAAATGGACCCGTGTCGCAATTCATAAGCGTATATCCAGGGCCCGGTGATAACGCCATTGCTTCTTGGACTCCTCTCGCGGCGGGTGCAGCAAGCCTTTCTCTCGGGGGCACCACATACGCGACGTCATCTATAACCAAGGTTGCGACCACGACCACGGTTTCAGCGCCAAACAATGCTCAGGTGGGAGTGGCCACGCAGATCACCGTTACCGTCCAGGCCGCCAGCCCGAGCAGTTACAACCCGACAGGCCAAGTCGTTGTAAAGGACATCAACGGTGCAACTCTCTCGACAATGGGACTCACCAACGGTCCGGGGACAGGCCAGGGTTACGCGTACTACTGGTGGACACCTACCGCGCCGGGGAGTTTCACATTCCAGGCCACTTACAGCGGCGACGCCAATGACACTGGAAGCACCTCGCCACAGGACGTCGTAATCGCAACGCCCAGTGGTAACCCCATCACGTTGACCCACCCAGCCCAAATGACTCAGGGTGTTCCGGTCACATTGACGGCAACCGTCTACCCGAAGTCGATTCAGGGTTCAGTCGGTTTCACAGTGAACGGCGCACCGATCAGTGCGTCGATTCCTCTAGCAAATGGCGTTGCCAATTACACCTGGACACCCAACGTGGTGGGTGCGGTCACGATTGGTGCTAGCTACACGACCAATCAAGGCGGCAGCGGATCGACTACAGACAAGGTCAACATCATCGCTGGTCCGGTGGCCACCGATGCCATCACTCTGGTCCAGCCAGGCTGGGGCCCGTGGACACCTAACGGTTCATACACCCTTGGTAACGGGTCCTCGTTCACGTTCCAGGCCAGCACGCTTTCCGGTGCACCTGTGACACTGTCTGAGACCGGACCTTGTGTTGTTTCAGGCCTCACGATCACTGTTAACCAGGGTGCTGGATCCTGCAACGTCGTTGCCTCTAGCCCCGGTGCCAATGGGTACGCAGCAGTGAAGAACGGCTACACCGTCAACCTGATCCCCGGAGTGCAGCAGGCACCGTTGAATGCACCTCCGTCGGGTTCATTCAAGGTTGGTCGCGTGATCGTCCTTGAATCACCAAGCCAACAGAACACGAGCGCTGGTCAGAACATCAACTGGAAGGTGAAGAAGGGCGGCAAGGCCGTTTGCAAGCTTCTGTACCCGAACGATGGTTCCGTCACGCTTCGCATTGCTAAGCGCGGATCCTGCACTGTTCTGGGCACCGCAGCTGCAGTGCCTGGTCAATGGCAGCAATTCCAGACAGCTCGTAACTACACGGGTCGCTAGAACCCACCAGATCAACATAAGAACGGCCTCCACTTCGGTGGGGGCCGTTCTTGCTTGTTAAGGATCACTTGCTAAGGATCAGCAGTGGTTGCACTTCGATCAAAGAACTCTGCCTGAGCGTGCGCGGTTACGTTCCCAATGCCATCCCAGGTGCGCTCATTCCATCGTGTGACCGGGTGCACATCACGGGTGCTCGAGGTGAGAAAGATTTCATCAGCCCGATCGAGATCCGCGGGCATCAACTGCTCCTCGTGTGCGCCGCACCATTCCACCACTAATTCGCGCGTAATCCCGGCGAGTGCTCCGCTGGAAAGCGGTGGCGTGATCAAGGTCCCGTCGATGACTGCGAAAACGTTGGTGCCAGTTCCCTCGCAGATCTGACCGACAGTGTTGAGGAACACTCCCTCGGAATATCCGCGCTCCTTGGCCCAAGACAGAGCCACCACATTTTCCGCGTATGAGGTGGACTTCGCTCCAGCGATCGCAGAGCGCTCATTACGCACCCAAGGGACGATGACTGCGCTGGCGAGTTCAGGCCAAGGTTGCATGGGCACGAGGGCAATGATCAATGTGCAGTTCGCTAATGCGTCCCCTTGACGGCGATCACTGCCGAGAGGTCCAGCGCCCGCCGTGAGAGTTATCCGCAACCTTCCGAGTTTGGCTGCATCAGGGTTCGCGCCGATGACTTCTGCGACAGCACCTCGGATCACACTGTGATCGATCACTGGCAGAGCCAACACCTGCGCAGACCGATCAAGTCGATCCAGGTGCCGACGAACCGCGAAGGGAATCCCATCGGTGACTTTGAGAGTTTCAAAAACTCCATCGGCGACGGTTAGACCGTGATCAAAAACGGACACATTCGCATCGGCTGCATCAAGTAGTTGCCCTGACGGACCAGCGCCCACCCACACCTTCACGAGGGATCAGCCTGCCACGTTTTGGTAGCCACTGAACACAGATGGGCAGCTTTCAGTTCGGTCTCACGCCATTCGGACTCGGCATCGGAACCCCAGGTGATTCCAGCTCCCGTTCCGAATCGCAATTGATCCTCGGCCCGCCAAAAAGTTCGGATAGCCACGGCAAGACAAGCTGTTCCTTCGTCGGCATCCACCCAACCGATCGCTCCGCAATAGAACTCACGGGATGCGACTTCCAGCTCGGCAATGAGGGCGAGTGCTGTCGATTTAGGCGCACCGGAGATGGACCCTGGCGGGAATGTGGCATCAGCGATGTCCTGCCAGCGTGTGTCGGGGGGAATGAGTGCAGAAACGTGGGACACCAAATGAACCAAACCTGGGTGATGCTCTGTTTCCAGCAAACCGGAAACCTGAACAGAACCCACTTCCGCGACCTTAGAGAGGTCATTGCGGACGAGGTCCACAATCATCACGTTTTCTGCGCGGTCCTTCTCCGCCAAGTCAGCAGCCTCTGTGCCCGTGCCCTTAATTGGGCCCGAGGAAATCTTGTTGCCTTCCCTTTTCAAGTAGAGCTCGGGTGAGGCACTCGCTATATGGATACCCTGCTCTGGCAGCCGCACTAAGGCTGAG
>JBIISH010000186.1:0-4258 GCA_044341115.1 Candidatus Nanopelagicales bacterium | reverse complement strand
CAGCGTCGCTCGGGACAGTGGTTCTTCTCGAAGGGTCAAGACAGCTACGCACCCTTTGGCCCGATGGTGGTCACCACCGACGAGATCACCAACCCGCACACCCTCCAGCTCAGCCTCACCGTCAACGGTGACCAACGCCAGAACGGCAACAGTGAGCACATGCTCTTCAAAATCCCCACCTTGATCGCTGACATTTCCTCCGGGGTCACCTTGGAGCCGGGCGACGTGATTGCCACGGGTTCACCGCAAGGTGTGGGCGCAGCAATGGATCCGCCCACCTTCCTCAAGCCAGGCGATGTAGTGGCGTGCACCATCGAATCGATCGGCACGCTGAGCAACCCGGTGGTTGCCGTCTAAAACGGATAAAGCTTCGCGCGTGCTGGATAGACACAGGGCGTGAAAAAACCTCAGAATGACCAACAGCAGTGGGATGCATCGGAACCGCAACAGGAGGAAAAAGTGACCAAGTCAATCGTCGATGGCAAGGATTTCAAGCTCGGCCTGTTCTCATCCAACTGCTCATCGGGCATGGCTGTGACGAAGGTTCCTGAGCGCTGGACCGGTAGCTGGGATGACAACTTGCGCATGGCGCAGATTGCCGACGAGGTCGGCATCGACTTCTTGCTGCCGATCGCGCGCTGGATCGGTTACGGCGGCGAGACCAACTTCCACGAGGGCGTTCTCGACCCGATCACCTGGGCGGCCGGTCTACTTTCAGCCACCAAGCGCATCTTCGTGTTCTCCACGATTCACACCGCGTTCAACCATCCCATCGTCGTGGCCAAGCAAATGGCGACCGTCGACCAGATTTCTAAGGGTCGCGCCGGTATCAACGTGGTGGCCGGCTGGAACCAGCCCGAGTACGAGACCTTCGGGATGGATCTGCCCCAGGATCACAACGACCGTTACGCGCTTGCGCAAGAGTGGCTCGACGTCATCTTGAAAATCTGGACCACGAACGGACAGTTCGACTGGGACGGTCGCTTCTTCAAGCTCAAGCACGTCGAGAGCCTGCCTAAGCCTTTCGATGGCCCGCTGCCGATCTTGAACGCTGGCTCATCCCCGCAGGGTCGTGCGTACGCTGCCCGTAACGCCAACTTCGGATTCACGATTGTGGGCGGCCCAGACGATGGTGCTGAGGTTGTTACTTCATTCACCAAACTTGCCAACGATGAGTACAAGCGCCAGATGGGCTTCTTCACCCTTGGCCACTGCGTGGTTCGCCCCACTCGTAAAGAGGCGGAGGAGTACCTGCACTACTACGCGGATGAGAACGCCGACTGGGAGGCCGTTGATAACTTGATGCGACTGCAGGGTCTGCACGCACAGTCCTTCACCCCGGAAATGCTCGAGATGTTCCGCGGCCGCTTTGCTGCCGGCCACGGCACCTGCCCGATCATCGGTGATCCCGACGACGTCGCCAACGAGATCGAGCGTTTTGCTAAGGCCGGCTTCGGCGGCATGACGCTCTCATTCTTGGACTACGCGGAAGAACTGCCCTACTTCGCACAAGAAGTACTGCCTCGCCTTGAGGCGAAGGGTGTTCGCCTACCTCGATAGTGTGGCGGGCACCATGAACACGCGCAGAATCATTGACCCGGCTACTTCGGCAGGGATCTATTCGATTCTGGGTGCACTCGTGGTGCCCCGTCCCATTGCATGGGTTTCTACCCGCAGTGCTGATGGCGTCGAGAATCTTGCGCCGCACTCGTTCTTCCAAATAGTGAGCACCTCACCTCCGATCGTGATGATTTCCACGATGGGGGAGAAAGACACCGCGCGCAATGCCCGCGAGACCGGCGAGTTAGTGGTGTGCGGGGCCCCGGTCAATCTGATCGAGCAGATAAACCTTTCCGGGGTTGAATTTCCGGCCGACCGCAGCGAGTTTGTTGAACTTGGTTTGACGAGTGAGCCAAGTGAACGGATTGCTCCGCCGCGGGTTGCGCAATCCCCGTACGCGTTGGAGTGCCGCGTTGTCGACATCATTGAGATGGGCAACGGTGTGCTCATCTTTGGTGAGGTGGTGTTAGTCGCGATAGAGGAAGACATGATGGAAGGCGCCTGCGTTCGGGCGCAGGGGTTGGATCTGATCTCGCGGTTGGGTGGAAATGCGTGGGGAGAAATCGGCACCCAGCACGATGTTCCGCGGGTGACCTGGGAGCAATATCAAGAAACTATCCGGCCATGAACCTTCCACCGTTCACATCGAGTACTGCACCAGTGATGTACGAAGACTGATCACTAGCGAGGAACAGCACGGGCTCAACGCATTCTTCGATACCGGGCATGCGGCGCAGCGGGATTGAATCCAGTACCTCATTGCGATCATGCTCGCTCATCGCGTCGAACATCCCCTGCAGGCGCCCGGTCAAGAAAAGTCCAGGTGCAATGGCGTTAACCCGAATTGCATCTGGACCCACCTCCCGCGCCAGTCTGCGGGTGAGTCCCAAAATTCCAGCTTTGGCTGCGGCATAAGGGATTCCGGTGACCGGGCTGGTACTGCGCCCACCGATTGATGAGAACGTGACGATGGCTCCGCCACCACGGGTGCGCAGGTGCGGCACAGCAGCAGCCGCGCTGTAGTAGGTGCCCTTGATGTTGACGTCAATTACGAGGTCGAGGTCTTCAGGGCTGATGTCTTCAAGATCGCGGGGAGTTCCCAGGCTGCCGCCGGCAGCGGCAACCAGGATGTCGAGGCCACCGAAACGATCCACGACCTGCGCTGTGCCGGCTTCGAGTGCAGCTGGGTCTCGAACATCGGCGCACAGTCCGATAACCGGAGCACCTTCTGCCTCGAGTTCGGCAACGGCGCGATCTACCTGCTCTTGGGATGCATCAAAAACTGCGACGGATCCGCCCTCGGCGGCGATCGACGAGCAGATCGCAATCCCCAGTCCGCCGGCGCCGCCGGTCACAATGGCCACCTTGCCGCTGAATCGGTTTCCGGTCATGGCGCATCCTCTCGCAGGGCTGGCTGAAACCGGTTGCCAACCGCCCGGTATCCCGTATTATTTCCGATAGTCAACAATACGCTACAAAGGTCGGGTCAGTTGGGATACCGATATGGGTGGCCAAGCGAGGGGATTGTCATGAGGATCGCAGTTGTGGGCGGTGGACCGGCCGGTCTGTACTTCTCCAGCCTCATCAAGCAGACCAACCCTGATGCCGAGATCACCGTCTGGGAGCGCAACGCCCCCGATGACACCTTCGGCTTCGGCGTGGTCTTCAGCGACCAGACCCTCAGTGGCATCAAGGCATCGGACCGCTCGGTGTTCGAAGACATGGGTCGCTCCTTCGCTTACTGGGACGACGTCGACGTCGACATTAACGGCCACCTGTTCACCATCGGAGGCAATGGCTTCGCAGCCATGAGTCGCAAAGAGTTGCTCAACGTCTTGCAGCGCCGCGCAATCGACCACGGAGTTCCCATCCACTTCCGGACAGAGGCGCCCCCCGTCGAAAAACTGATGACGGACTACGACCTTGTCATCGCCTGCGACGGCATCAATAGCCCCATCCGCGAAAAGTTCGCAACCGAATTCGGTGCGACGGAGGACCCGCGGGTGTGCAAGTTCATGTGGCTGGGCACCGACCTGGTCTTCGAAGCTTTCGAATTCTTTGTGCGCGATACGCCGTACGGGGTCATGCAGATTCACGCATACCCGATGGATGCGAACCTCTCCACCTTCATCGTCGAGATGCACGAGGACGTGTGGCGTGCCGGTGGCTTCGACAAAGTTGACGCAAACTCGCTGCCGCCGGGGGTCAGCGATGAGGAGAGCATCGAGCGTCTGGCCGAGATCTTCGCTGACATCCTGCAGGGACATTCCCTGATCGCCAACAACAGCAAGTGGGCCTCGTTCCGGACTATCCGCAACAAGACGCTCGTGCACGACAATCTCGTGCTGCTCGGCGACGCCGCCCACACGGCGCACTACAGCATCGGATCGGGCACCAAGTTGGCCATGGAAGATGCGCTCAGCCTTGCCGCATGCATTCGTGAGCAGCCGAACATGGAGGCTGCCCTCAAAGCCTTCGACGCGGAGCGCGTCCCGGTGATCAAGAGCACGCAGCGCTCCGCGCAGGCGAGCATGGAGTGGTTCGAGGAGATCGGGCACTACACGCAACAGGAACCGGTGCAGTTCGCGTTCAATCTCATGACCCGCAGCCGTCGCATCACATATGACAACCTGCTCGAGCGCGATCCCGCCTTCGTTGCGCAGATCGACACCTGGCTGCTCGCCGATCAGATCGAGAA
>JBIISH010000014.1:0-15009 GCA_044341115.1 Candidatus Nanopelagicales bacterium | reverse complement strand
CATCAGCACGTGGGGAATTGGAAATAACTGCGGTCAACGATTACTACCTGCAAGCAGGTGCACTCACCGTGACCGTGCTCGAGCGCGGAACAGCATGGCTCGACACCGGCACATTCAAGTCGCTGCAAGATGCTGGTGAGTTTGTGCGCGTGATGGAGGATCGCACCGGCACCAAGATCGGTTGCGTTGAGGAAATTGCGTGGCGCAACGGCTGGATCAGTTCTGCACAGTTACAGGCGTTGGCTGAGCCACTGCTCAAGAGTGGTTATGGCGAGTACTTAACACGCTTGGCTTCGAGTAGTTCTCAATCCGCATAAGCATCGCGGCCGAGGGAATCACCTTGCCAGTTGCATAAGTGCTCAGACGAGATGCAGAAGTCCCAATCCGATCAGCGAAATCTCGCGCGGGTAATTGTGATTTCTCAATGGCAGCCCGGACACGTTCGGCAACGAGATCACGCTCGCGTTGTTCGGTGTCGGTCCGATACTTCTTGATGAGACCAGAGAAGAGAGCGACAATGGCTCTATTCTCGGAATAGGCGAGGTACTTCTCCAAGCGGCGAGCTACTGGCCCCCAGGGTGCACTCCTGATTTCAGCAACGATCGGTCGCCAGGAATAGACGCCACCTCGTTCCAGCACTTCCACGAGGCCTTCATATGGCCAGTTTGAAACCGGATCTGCGGTGCTGCCGTGCACCCTGCTGAACTCAGTGATGTGGGTTGGGTCATGACCATTCACGAGAGCAAATTATCAGATCTGATAATTCACTTCTTTCGGCGCAGGATCCCACTGACCTTTGCGGCCGCCCGATAACTCCGACTTGAGAGGACTGCAGCGAGTTCGGCGGAGTCCGATGCGCTGCTTGAGCCAAGCGTGCTGGTCAAGATGGTGGGCATGGCGGTGATGCGCTCAAAGAACATGATCAAGCCGTCGGCAAATCCGGCCCAGGTGTGGGTGGCGATTGCTCTGCGCAGGTCAGCTAATCGCTTGGCACTGGCTTGCTCATCGCTGAGGAGCCGTGTGATGTCTGCTGCATAGGCATCGATGGACCAGGTGCGCGGAACATCAGTAACCCCAGAGATTTCTGCGAGGGGACCGAACGCGGTGAAGGTTGCTGGGGTACCAAGGGCTGCTGCTTCATACGGCACAAACCCGAAGCCTTCAGCACTTGATGGGTACACAACAACACTGGCGTTGGCGAGTAGCCAAGCGCGGCTAGCACTGGTGAGGTGGCCAACTGTGTGGGCGGTGCCACGCAGATCAACATGGGTTTCCAGCAGTGCTTCTTCACCTGCTTTGGAACTGCTTGATTTCACATGTAGGCCGGCAAGGATCAGATCGCAGGGTTGGCCTTCTTGCAGAACTCTTTGCCAGACAGCAACTGCAAAGTCACGATTCTTGTGTTGGAAATCATTGCCGAGTACCGCAATGAAGCGTTTGCCCTTGAGTTGCTCAACGATCGGGGCAAGGTCGGCATCGGGTGATTCGGGCGCATTCGCGTGGGCGATGTGGTCGAGGCCAAGTGGAACAGGCAGCACACGATCAGCATCAAGGCGCGGAACTTCTTGCATCAATCGCTGCGCAACATCCGCACTGATTGTTGTGATGCCATCAACGCTGAGTGCGATCTTGCGTTGCAGAGCGCGATAGGCAGCCCAGGCTTCCGGTGAACCGTGATAGCGAGGGATGTCGTAGGCGATGAGGTCGAGGTAGGTGGTGACAACTCGGCGGCCAAGCGCTCTTGCATCGGCGATGTTGCTGCGCTGATCAATTTGGTTGGGGTACCAGACAATATCGGAGATGGTTGGGAGCACACCATCAGGTTGCAGCGTGACCTTCGGGCTATGAATCAAGTGCTGCGCATACACCGGGAGTTGCTCGGCACCAACCAACGTGATCGAGGTGACTCGTTCATCTTCTGCCAAAGCGCGGATCGCTGCGGTGGTGAGGACCTGCGCGCCAGTCTCATACGGGCCGAGCCAGGTCACATCCACGGTGATCGTGATCCGCCCGCGCCGAGGTACAGCACCTTGCAAAGCTGTGTGGTGGGAGCCGCTGGGATCGTCGACCTCGAGAGCATCCATGTCAGATGGCGGGCAGACCAACTCAGCCTTGCCCACATCAGCGTGATTGGTGAGAAGCCAGTCGTGCCATAAGCCGCGCTCACTTGCTGCGAGGAGCCACGCATCAACTGTTTCGGGCTCAGCCGGGTTGAACGCGCCCACCAGATCTGCCACATCAAGGGCAAGAACGGTGAGCGGGCCGGCAGGGCCCGTTGCGCGCAACCATGGATCAGCCGGCACCGAACGTGCACCGACCAGCGAGATCGTGGCGATGCGAGGATCAGAATCAAAGCGATCGGTCACCAACGCCAGGCGATCCATGGTGAGCAGCGCGGGATCACCGATCAGCGTGAGTGGGCGACCGCGGCGGGTCTTGAAGTCAGTCATGGGTTCCTTCGCGCTAGAGCGCTTCGTAGGCGCGCTGCAGATCTTGATTCAGCGCCGGTGAGTAGTAGGGATCCACCGGATACTTCTCGCTCCACCGCTGGGCGAACAACCGCTGTTCGGCAGCATCAGAAGCCTTGCGCACGATCGAGGCTCCTTCGTGGTGGGTCAGATGGGCGTATGGCGTCCACGCTACGCGATACCCGCTCTCGCGGACGCGTAGACAGAAGTCGACGTCGTTGAAATCTCGAGCGAACTGGGTGTCAAAGCCGTTCACCTCGTCAAACACGCTGGTGCGCACGAGCATGGCCGCCGCAGTCACGGCGGAGAAGTTGCGCGGGGTGAGTGTGGAGCCGAAATAGCCGGGCTCTTTGCCGGCTTTGGCGATCTGCACATGCGTGGGGCCGCTGGGTAGGAGCACGATGCCCACATGCTGCAGCCGTCCATCGGGGTAGGTGAGTTTTGCACCGACGATGCCCACACCATCAAGTTGGCCGAGCTCCATCATTCGAGTGATCGGATTTTCCTCCACCACGGTGGTGTCATCGTTCAACAACAGCAGATAGTCGCCACTCGCGTGCTTGCGCCCGAGGTTGATTGCCTCAGCAAAGTTGAAGTCTCCAGTGGCTGGTGAGTAGACAACCTGCGCATCAACGCAGGCAACCGGATCGATCTCACCGGTGCTCACCACAATCACTTCGAAAGGAGTGTTCGTCTCTTTGGCTCGCAAGGATGCGACCGCATCATCGACAAATCGTTTGGTGCCATGAGTGTTTTTCGTGCCAATCGTGGGGATGATGACCGAAACACGAGGTGATGTGGTTTTCGGATGCACTTCATTCAGGCCCGGCACTCGACTGGGCGCCGCGGTGCCACCACCGAAGTTCGCGTCAAGGAAAGCTTGCTGGGCGCATTGCCCGGCTTGTTGCGCCCAGGGCTTTGCATCGATGGTGAGCGCTGTGCTCTCGGCCCACGCACGCCAGTGGTAGAGCGGCAGGGGCACATGCACCACACGGTTTTCCTGTAACTGCGGGAGCAGGCGCAATGCGAGGTCAAAGTCTTGAGCACCATCCATCTCGGGCCGGAAACCGCCAACGCTGCGGGCGAGTTCGGTGCGAAATGCAGTGAAGTGACACAAATACATCTGGGTGAGCAGCAACTCGGGAGAGAAATCCGGTTTGCAGTAGAGCTCAAGGTGCTCACCCTTGGTGTTGATCTTGTCTTCATCTGAGTAAATGATCTGAACATCAGTTTGAGCAGCGAGGCGCTCAGAGAAAATTTCGATGGCGCGCGGGTTCAGGCAATCATCGTGGTCGAGCCAACCGAAGTATTCGGTGGTGACCGCTTCCATACCGCGGTTGCACGCGGTGGAGATGCCGCCATTGCTGTTGCGCAGAACTACGACGCGCACATCACCTGCATGCTCCTGCGAAAATGAGTCGAGGTAGGCGATCACATCTGGTGAAGTTGAGCCGTCATCACTCACGATCAGTTGCCAATGCTGCGCACTTTGCTTGAGCACACTCGTCAAACATTCATCGAGGAACCGAACGGGCGGGTTATAGACCGGCACGATCACCGCGATGGGAATCGAATTGTTGATGCTGCCGGTTTCAGCAAGTTCAGATTCCGCAAGCCACGCGCGATATTCCTTGCCGATATTGCGTTCCCACCATTTACGTTTCATCCAACGCTTCACGCGGCCAGCACGGCGCTTGGCTTTGATCAGTGGGTTCGACTCCTGCATGCAGCGCGCCTAATCGATCCGGAAGGTGGCCGGCAGATCCACGATGCCCTGGCCAATCTCACCGCGTTGGCTGCGCACCGCAAACTCGAGGGCGTCGTTCCAAGAGTCGATCACGCGCGAGCCGGTGTGATCGAACACATCTATATGCACAATGTAGCGGCCGGGCAGGAGTTGGTTATCGGTTAGGCCCACGGTAACTGTGCGTTTGCCATTCACATAGCCGAAGTCAACACCGTGCCGGTGGTTACCCAGCATCGTCACAAGCGTGCCGGAATCGTGCTGCAAGGCAATACGTACATTCGGTCCGAGCACCTCTTCTTTTGCGTCGAGATCGACTCTGAAGAAGAAGGTGGTGCCGGTCTCGGCGTGATCAAGCGCGTTGCCCTCGGCATCGGTCACCTCGGCTTTGGTCACCGTGATGGATCCCATGCCGGAGCGTTCACCCTCGATCGCTGCGAGGTCGCGGGTTGCGGAGATGCGCGGGTTGCGCGCGGACTCCTCGGTATTGACCTTCTGCAGGTAGGAGGCAACGACTTTGCTGGCTGGGCCGGTCTCTTGCACCTCGCCGTGCTCGAGCCAAGTGACTTCATCGCACAGACTTTCGATTTGGCCAAGGCTGTGACTCACCACCATGATCGTTTTGCCAGAACGACGTAACGCCGAGAGATGATCGAAGCACTTGCGCTGAAACTCCTCATCGCCCACTGCGAGCACCTCGTCAACGAGGAGCACATCAGGCTTGAGGTTCACGGCAACGGCAAACCCGAGGCGCACGTACATGCCACTGGAGTAGTGCTTAACCGGATCATCGATAAAGTCGCGTAAGCCGGAGAAATCGATGATTTCATCAGTTGCGTCGTTGATCTCTTTCTTGGTTAAACCAAGGATCGAGCCGTTGAGTTTGATGTTTTCTCGACCACTCATTTCCGGGTGAAAACCTGCGCCGAGTTCGATCAGGGCGGCAATGCGTCCGTCGGTATGGATGGTGCCCGAAGTTGGCCGATAGATCTTGGTGATCAACTTCAACATCGTCGACTTGCCCGAGCCGTTGTGACCGATCAAGCCATACACACTGCCCTTGGGGACCTGGAGCGAAACGTTTTTAACAGCCCAGAAATCCTGGGTGTTCTTTGAGCGCCCGCGAACCACGCGCTCCTTGATGGTCTGACGTTTGTCTAAGTGACGCATGAATCTCTTGCTGACGTTCTGAGCGTCAACTGCAAACTCGCTCATAGCAGTTCCCCGATGTCTTCACTGGTGCGCTGGAACACGGTGAACCCGATCCAGAAAACGGCAGCACCGAAAGCGAGCAGACCGGGGATCACCCACCATTCAGGTGGCTGAAGGGAATACATGACGTCGTGCATCGCTTCAACAAACCAACTCATCGGGTTTGCCTGCACGATGACTGCGAGCCAACTTGCCGTTTCTTCCACCAGTGAGAGCGGATACAAGATCGGTGTGAGGAAATAGAGCGCACCGAGTGCAACGGTGACTATGTAGGCAACATCGCCATAGCGCGCATTGGCCATCGAGAGCATGAAGCCGAGCCCTTGCGCGAAGAGCGCGGTGGCAAGCAGGATCGGAATCGCGAGTATCCAGGTCCAACCCACGTTGCGCTGCCAACCGAACATCGCGATCAACACGATCACTTCAAGAGCGACTTGAATCAACTGCACGATTGAGGCGCCGAGGATTGGTGCATAGGCAGGGAAGTGAACTTTGCGCAGCAGATCGCCGTTGCTTTTCAGTTGCGACATAGAGAGCAGCACGAGTGAGGAGAACAAGTTCCAGGTGACCATGCCGGTGAACAAGAACGCAGCGAAGCTGGTGCGATCGGGATCAGCGCCCAGCGGTGGTGCTTGGATCCGAAAGACGAGAGAGAACACCGCTGCATAGACCAGCAGCGTGGCCAGTGGCTGCAGCAAAGACCAGGCCCAACCAAGAGCACTGGACCGGTATCGAGTTGCGAAGTCGCGATTTGCGAATGCCCAGATCAGCGCGCGTTGCTGATACAGGTCGCGGATCACGAAGAGCCCTTCCGGCGCAGTGCGCCTTGGCTTACTGCGCCCGCAGGTGTGAGCGGACTCAGCGGAGTTTACCGACGCAGCAGCTCATCAGCGAAGTCCGGCACATAGTGGCTCTGCTCCTTAGGCGGGCGCTCATACCCCGCACTTGGTGGGCGATGCGGGATCTCCAAGGGAGGTCTGGTCGCCGCGTAGAAATCAATCGAGCCCAGTAAGTGGTGAATCATGTTTAGCCGCGCTTTGCGTTTATCGTCGGCTTCGACGATGAACCACGGAGATTCAGGCACGTCGGTATGCACAAGCATCTCGTCTTTTGCTTTGGAGTATTCCTCCCAGCGGCTGATCGACTCAAGATCCATCGGAGAGAGTTTCCACTGACGCATCGGGTCATTAAGCCGTGACCTGAAGCGCTTCTCCTGCTCAGCATCGCTGATCGAGAACCAGTACTTGCGCAGGATGATGCCATCTTCAATCAGCAAGCGTTCGAAGATTGGGGTTTGATGCAAGAAGCGTCGATACTCATCCGGCGTGCAGAACCCCATCACGCGCTCCACACCCGCTCGGTTGTACCAGGAGCGATCAAAGAATCGCATTTCACCACCGGCGGGCAGGTGCTCGACATATCGCTGGAAGTACCACTGCGAGCGCTCACGCTCGGTGGGCGTGGGCAGCGCCACGATGCCGGCAACGCGCGGGTTCAGGTACTGCGTGACTCGTTTAATCGTCGAGCCTTTGCCAGCGGCGTCGCGTCCTTCAAAAATGACGACGAGCCGTTTACCCTCGGCGCGCACCCACTCCTGCAAGTTCACCAGCTCTGCCTGTAGGGCAAATAGTTCAGCCTCATAGACTTTTTTTGGGAAACGCTTGGATTCACTCTTCTTCTTTTCCACGCGTTGAGCCTACGCAGCAAGTAGTCTGAGCGCTACGTTCACGCGAATGTTTGGGAAAGCGCACTAGGTCCAGGAGGCCCCCATGAACACACTCACCACACGTCTGGCGCTCGGAACCACGGCCGGCGCGATTGCCATTGGCCTGACCCTCGGTGGCGTTGCTGCCACAGGCGCCTCTGCTGCTCCTGCGAGGTCATACATCGCGGTGCCCAACGCCATGGTGGGCGTTGCCACCAGCATCGTGATCTCCGCCCCCACTCTTTCCTCTCAGGTAGTGACCCTCGGCCTGACCAACGGCACCGTGGCCACCAACCTGCAAACAACCATTGCTACCAGCGGTTATGGCTCCATCTCCTGGACGCCTCCTGCCGCCGGATCGTGGACGATCAGCGGGTTAGGTAACGCGATCACCGCTGGCTCCACCACGATCAACGTGGTCACGATGCCCACCACCGCGTACTTGCTCGCACCGAACTTTGTGCAGGTCGGCGTTCCCTCCAACATCGTCGCCGTGGTGAATGCACCCATCGGCTCGATCGCCCCCACGGGCACAGTGACTCTGCGCAACGGTGCAAATCAGAACATCATCGGTACCGGCTCACTCTCGCCGTACGCCGGAACAGAGACCTCCATCGCGACGATCCCCTGGACGCCATCATCAACCGGTGTCTTCCCACTCGTGGCGAACTACACCCCTGACGGCGCCAACTTCACGGCCTCGACAACCCCGATCTCGCAGCCAAATGTGCAGGCGACCAACCCGATCGTTTCGCTGAGCTTCCCGCCAAACCTCTACCAAAACCAGCCAACTGTGCTGACCGGCGTGCTGGGGACCAACCAGCCAGCCGGATCCATGGCGTTCAGCTTCAATGGCAACGGCATCAGTGGCTCGATCCCGACAGGGACCAATGGGGTCTCACAGCTGCCGTGGACCCCACCTGCCGCTGGAAATGGCACGATCGGCGTGAGCTACTCGGGCAACCAGCCTGCTACTGGCAGCGCTGCCAGTGGAACCTCATCGCAGCCCATCAACGTCCTGCCGCCACAAGCCAACGACACGATCGTCATCGATCCGCCGAATATGGCCCCGTGGTCAATCGCAGCGCCGATCGTGGTGCAGACCGGCTCAAACACCACCCTGACCACCTCAGCAGCCTCCGGAGCAACGGTCACCCTCACGGAAACCGGCCCCTGCGTGCTCAACGGTGCAGTCATGACCGCTCTGGCAGCCGGGCAGTGCCAGGTCACGGCGGTGTCCCCCGGATCGGCGACCTTCCAGCCCTCGACCAAGGTCTTCACGGTCACCGTGACAGCTCCGCCGAGGAGGCCGGCCAACCGGCGCTAGCCGTTTTGGTTGTCTCCTGAGTAACAGGTGTCACACCGGCCCCACATCGGGTACATTGTGGGACCTGTCGACCTGGAGGCTTCCCTTGACATCACGACTCCTCATTGCCGCTGCCGCTTCACTTGCCCTCGTGGCGGGTGCTGGGATCAGCACTGGCATCAGCACCGCTAACGCTGCTCCCGTTCCAGCTGCCGCTTTCGTGGCCACCCCAAATGGCTTGGTGGGAGTGCAGCAGCAGGTGATTCTCAAGGCGCCAAAGCTGCGAAACAAGGTCGCGACAGTCTCGTTCTCCCTCGCCGGGGGCACCTCGTTCTCCGGGCAGACCGCGATCAACAGCGTGGGATTCGGCGGGCTCCCCTGGACCCCGAACCTGCCTGGCACCTGGACCATCTCATCGACTGACCTGGGCTCAACCACGGTTGTCGTCGCGGCGATCCCGACCACCACCACACTTCTCATTCCTAACCAGGTGGGCGAGAACCAAACCACCAATATGTTGGTTCAGGTGACATCACTCGGCGGAACCATCGCTCCGAGTGGTTCGGTAACTGTGCGCAATCAGACGGGTCAGTCCATTGCAACCGCTGCACTCGCACCAAGTGGTCTGCCGTTGACCTCGAGCGTTTCTCTGCCGTGGACCCCAGGACCTGGCGCAGTGTCACTGACTGCAACGTTCACTCCCGCAACCGCTGCGTTCGGTGCATCGGTGAGTCCGGTTGATAGTCCGGTTGTTGGTGCGAACCCAACGATCGCGATCGATGCAGCTCCAGCGATCTACCTGGGAGTGCCCACCACACTGCGCGCGCTAACTGGCGCCGGCATTCCTGGTGGCGCTGCTGCATTCAACTTCACCAAAGATGGGTTCTTGAACTTCATCGGCGGATCGAACCCGATCGTTAACGGTGTTGCCACATACACCTGGACCCCCACAGTGGCCGGTTTCATCACGCTCGGTGTGCAGTACGCATCCACCAACTTCAGCGTCAACGGCACCAGCGCGCAACCAATCCAGGTGTTGCCCGCTCCCACACCAGATGCGATCACCGTGACACCCAGTGGCGCTGCAGCGTGGGGTCAGGGCGTCGTTGGCACACTCACCGCGGGTAACAACGTCACGCTCTCTCCCGCATCGGTATCAGGTAACCCGGTCAGGCTCACACCGAATGGCCCCTGCGTGATCAACGCAGGAGTGCTCACCGTGCTTTCCGTGGGGACCTGCACCATCACGGCAACATCACTCGGCAACGCTGGCACGCTCGCTGCAACAACTGCCACCTACACGGTGAACATCGCAGCCAAGCGCTGATTCAATTACTTGGAGCCGCGGCCCTTCATCTTCCGTAAAGGTGCCGTGACTTTCCAAGAACGAGTGCCCTGCAAGAAGTCGAGTTCGGCGCGCAGCGCTTTGGCCGCGGCGGTCAACGCGAGGATCTCGGTGTCTTTGTCAGAACTCTCAAGAACGACGAATGACCGCACGCCCAAGAAACCTTCGATGGAGTCGGTCGCATCGATAACTGTGACGGAGACCTGGGCGGGCTCACCGGCAGCGCCCGATCCAAGATCGAGGACCAGCACCTCACCTAAGTAGAGCTCGCGGCGCATCGATCCGCCCGGGCCCACCGCCTCGATGGTCACCTGCCCAGGCATGGCACGGGTGGAGACGAGCAGTGTGAGCGGTCCGGAAACGGGCCGGGTGATTCGAAAATCGGCACGGGTGCCCGGGCGCAACTCGTTGCCCCACACCTGAGGAGAACCGAAGGTGCCGATCACAGCGGCATCAACGAATTCAAAGTCACGCTCACCACGCGGCTGACGCAGCAGCGGAGTCATGCCCTCTTCGTTGAGCCACACGAGGTACTGATCTGCATAGCCCGCATCGGGGGCTGGTTGACCGGTGGCGAGCATGTATTCCCGGCCCAACTCGATACTCGGATGCATAGGTGCCCTCGCTTCTGCGGCTCTGGCCGCTGCGATCTCGGAGACGATGATGCCTGCCACATGAGCCCACGTGATCGGCGTTGACTCGTCGTTCTTGATTGCTTGCTCTAGCTCTGCTCGCTTGGTGGAGTCGAGTCCGTGCTTTTCGATGGCTTCGACGAAAGCATCGACGTCATCACTGGTGAAATACACGGCCAGTTCGCGACCGGCCTCGCGCAGACTCGAGTTGTCGGCAACGATCGCCAGTTTGCCAAACTCCAGACTTTCACTTACTGGCAAACCCCAACCCTCATAACGCGAGGGGTACACGGTGAATAGCGCGTGCGTATAGAAGCTGGCGAGATCGGCATCGCTTGCACTCGCGGAGATCACACTGACTTTGCCATCGAGCCCGCGTGAGAACGTGTATTCGCGCAGGAATTCCGTTGCGTGCCAACCTAATCTGCCCACACACACCAAATCCGGCACATTTTCTGCGCCGTGCTTGGCAATCAACTTCTCCCACGCGCGCAAAGCGAGAATGTGGTTCTTGCGCGATTCGATTGTTCCCACGAACAGCACATACGGGCGCGGCCACGGATTGCTTTCAGTATCGAATTGACCCGGCTGCAATCCGCACGGCAAACCTGTTGCTGCTCCCGCAACCGCTGCGTAACCGTGCGCTGCGCTCCACGCTTCAAAATCACGACGCGACGATTCGGAAATCGCCGGCACCCGTGAGGCGGTCTGCGCGATCAGAGTGAGGTAGCGATCAAAGAGTTTGTTGACCGCAGCGGTGTGACCGGTCTCGAGCACCGGAGTGAGGTCATAGAGCAGATCAACAATCTTCGCGCCGTGCGCGTGGGCATCACGGGCGGCAAGCATCAGTGCATCGTTGATCCAGAGCGCGCCGAGGAAGACGAGCACTGTGGCACTGGTGATCTCGGTTGGAGCTGCAGTGCGACCACGTACCAGGGTTGCCGTGGCCACTGCAGCGAGGTGATCTCGTGACTGCGCGCTCCCCGCCCGAGCACCTTCGCGGATCAGCACGTCGGTCTCTGCATCGGTCAGACCAATGAACACACCACGGGAGCGGTCAAGGAACACACAACTCGACTGATACTGCTCGAGCAGCAGGGGCGCGGTCTCAGCGATCACGCGCTGCACACCGGAGACGGACTCGCGGCGCTGCGCGAACTCGACCAGATCGGTCACGTCGAGGAGAGTCATTGGTTCCGAGCCTACGGGACGGCTAACGTGCGGGTGTGGATCATGTGGATTCGGGCAAGCGCGCTGCTGGTGCAGGTTCGGTGCGGCGCACTCTCCTGATTGATGCCGCGATCGTGGCTGCCATCACCGTGTTTATCGCGCTGGTCTCCCAACGCTGGACCGGTTTCAACTCCCCGGATTCAGAGTTCTATGCATCCCTTGCCATCTTTGGCTCGGATGTGACCGACCGAGCGCTCGAGGCCGCCTACACCTGGACCCGCTTGGGCTATATCGCCCCCGTGCACGCCCTCACCTCTCTCTTTGGCATCTGGGCCGGGTTTGAGATCTGGCGGATTCTGCTGATTCTTTTGATAGTTGCCTCGATCTACTCGGTCGTGACCATCGCCGGCCGCCACCGCGTGCTCGCGGCAGTTTTGGCCACCTTTGTTGGCCTGAACACGATGGTGTTGGCCTATGTGGGCAACCCGTACCTGACCGGCACGATCCTGGCCATCACCTTCGTACTGCTCGCCTTGGCCGTGAGCCAACTCGGCAGCAATGGCAGCCGAGGGATCGGACCGTTCGGTTCCCCGCGTTGGGTGACAGCGTTCATCAGCGGGTTACTCGCCGGCTGGCTGATCATGCTGAACCCGTATGCGTTTGTACTCGGTGTGTTGTTGTGGATCTCGGTGCGCATTGCGACGCTATGGCGGATCCGCACCGATCGAGTGCGCCGCCTGCTCGTGGACTTCGGTGCAGCTGCTGCTGGAACAGTTATTGGCTTCGGGGTTTTCCTCATCGCTGGACTGGCTCTCTTTCCTGGCAGGTCCTGGCTTGGCACATACCTCGAATGGAATAGCGAACTCGACTACGAGGTATTCATCGGAGACGGCAACGCGTGGCAGCGCGACACCGCACTGTTCGTCGTCATTCTTGCCATCGCCGCAGCGATCGTTTCAGTCATCGCCCAACCACGCCATCGTTGGGCGTGGGCGGCACTGGCAATGTCGGTGATGAATGTTGTAGCTACCGCAGCGATCATGTTGGTGATGCCCGGGCCCTGGCTCGAAGCACCGCACTATGTGGCGCTGCTATGGCCGGCGTCTTTGGTGGCGCTGGTGTTGGTGTTCACCTCGATGTCTCCCGGCACCCGCGAGGGCTCAAAACTCTTCGTGCCGATGATCGCCGTGGTTGGCGTGCTCACCCTTCCACTGCTGCTATGGACCGGTCGTTTCGAAGGCGTGATCGATATTTCCCTGGGCATGGCGATGTTCGTGGTGTTACTTGTGCTGATCGTTGTTACTGCGATGTTGGTGCCGCGATCGTGGAATTTTTGGATTGCCACTTTGCTTGTTGTCACAGCTGCACTCACCTTTGTTTCCGCGCAGGTCTGGCAGAACGGCCGGGGGCAACTCGGCATCTACGGCCAATATCCGTTCCGCTCCGCATTCGTTGACTTCTCCTATCAGGATCAGATGGCATCCAAAATCGACGTCGAAGAGTTCCTGATCGCCAATACCGAGCCCACTGATCGCGTGGGGATCTGGACCGATGCCGACCGATTGACCGCAGACATCGCCGGAATGCAGATCTGGGGTTTCTACAATCTCGTCAGCGTGGAGCCGGCGCTCACCCGTGCCGAGACCGATGCGCTCGAGATCACCAAACCCAGTGTGATCGCGATGTATTCACCCGATCGGGCGCAGATCGACAAGTTCTGGACTTCATTACCTCCGTGGTCGCTGCCCACTGCGCCTGACTGCATCACCGTGCCGTACCTGGGTGTGGGCACCGGCGAGGCGTTGATGTGTCTCACCCGCCTGAATTGGGTTGGCTAGCCACCTTTTCCTCCCCCTTCCCCCCTCTGGCGATTTCGCCCGCTTCCCGGGTCAAATCACCAAACAGGCCCCGTTTTGTTGCGCTAAATGGTGATTTCACCCGTCCGGGGTTCAACATGTCCATTCCGTCTGACGGAATCGTGTGCGGGATCTGACTAGGTGCGAAGAAGAGCAACTAGCTCCGCGGTGGGAGCAGCCGGAGCAGATCAGCCGATCGCTTGGCTGTGCGGCCTACATCGCCAGCCTGGCGCAGCAGCCAGCGCTTCGGGTCGTCCTGATCGCGGGTATCTAGGCCCACCTGCTGGTCTGAGGTAACGCGATAGTCGATCACCATGGTGGGATCAACGAGGAAGTTGCCGGCCCGGATCGCCTGAAGGCTCCACCAGCGATCGTGCAGCCAGCCGGTCGGCACATCAATCGACTGCATGCGTGCAGGGCGCAGCGCACTCGCACCACCAGTGGCAACGGAATGCCGCAACGCGTAGGTGAGCTGATCGCGCACGCTGCGATCGGTGAAGTCAGCAGGCACGGGGAACGTGCTGCGCAGCGTGGCCGGCGGGTACTCCGTGGGCGCACCGCTCTCATCGACGAGCCTGCCATCGGATGCGAGCATCGCTATTTGCAAATACTCCTCGAGCATCGCCACTTGATGCGAGATGCGGTTGGGCAACCAGACATCGTCATGATCACCGAGGATCACAATGTCGGCACTCATCGCTTGCGCAGCGCGCACGCCCTGCGCAAAGTTGCGCGCGATGCGCGTTGAGGTGTCGGAGGAGTTTGTCGCAGCCGGAATCACTCGAAAACCATGCTCGCGCAGGATCGCGACAGTGTCATCAGTGGATGCGTCGTCGATGGCAATACGAAAATCAGGTTGACGATCCTGCGCGTTAATGCTGGCAAGAGTTTGGTTGATCCAATTGCGTGAATTGTGTGTGACAAGCAGTGCCGCGACCCCGCCCATCACGCGAACGCCTTACGCCTTCCCGCGCCGCGCTGCTTGGCCAGCTTCTCAATCAGCACCTCATACTGATCGGTGATCTGATCCCACTGGTAATGCTCAGCAATTCGGGTTCGGCAGGCATCGGCAAATCGTCGTAATTCAAGGTCCATGCTCTCGTGGGTGAACTCATCTTCACCGGATGCAACATCGTCAAACAACACGGTGAGTTGATCCGCGTCAGACCAGAAGAATGCGTTATTGGCTGTTACCTCGCGATTGAACTCGCAATCAAATGCGAGCACTGGAGCACCTGCCCCCATCGCGCGCAACAAACTCGGATTAGTGCCGCCCACGGAATGGCCATGGATGTAGGTGCGGGCGTGACCGTACAGCTGGTCGAGAAGTTCGCGATCGTAAATCGGTCCGGTGAACTTGATCAGCGGGCTGCCCTGCGCGGCCTCGTGCACTTTGTCTGCGTACCACTGGCTGTAAGGCGTGGAGCCAACAACAACAAGCGGGCGGGTCTCTTCACTCACTCGATACGCGTGCACTGCTTCAAGCACATGGTTTTCCGGCTCGAGCCGCGCCACCACCAAGTGGTAATCGCGGGCCACCACGCCCACCTCGGAGAGTCGAGGGCTTTCGG
>JBIISH010000013.1:0-15011 GCA_044341115.1 Candidatus Nanopelagicales bacterium | reverse complement strand
ATGCGTTCGGGTTACTCGTACCGGCCGCGTTTTGATTTCCGAAACGGCGGACTCGGTAAGGCCGGCGGTCTAGCAGCGTGGACCATCGCTCTGGTGCTGATCAACCAGGCGGTGTACGTGGTGATCACCAGACTCGCCACGCAGGCCAACGTCGATGCGTTGGCAGCCGGTGCGGTCGCGGCTGGACTCACCACATATCAAAAAGCGCACTTGGTTTTCATGCTTCCGCACAGTGTGATCACCGTTTCTGTCGTGACCGCGTTACTCCCGGCCCTGAGCCGATACGCGCACGATGGGAATCGGAAACGGGTGGGCGCCGACATCGGTTCCACCATGCGCGTCGTGAGCACGATGGTCGCACCGATTGCATCGGTTCTTTTCGTGATCGGTGCATCTGTTGCGGTGCTGCTCTTCGGTTACGGAGCGGCCACTGAAGAGCAGGCATCTCTGATGGGACAGGTTGTCTCCGTCTTCATGCTCGGTCTGCTTCCGTTCACGTTGTTCTACGTGCTACTGCGCGGCTTCTACGCACTCGAAGACACCCGCACCCCGTTCTTTATTACGGTTGCGTTCTCAGCGGTGCTACTCGTTTTGGTGTATCCGTTGTTTTACTTCGCCGCCGCCGGCGGTGTGCAGATCGCCTCGATCGCGCTGGCTTATTCCATCTCGTACTGGGTTGGTCTTGTTATTGCGTGGTGGATTTTGGCGCGTCGTTTGGGCGGCCTTGAATCACGGCATACTGCGTGGACTCTCGCGAAACTTATGTTGGTCTCCATCATCTCGATCGTTTTCATGGTGGGCACCCAACTTTTGCTCGTCACGTACGTTTTTGAACCGGGCCTGTCCAACAAATTCGAGGTGTTGATCCGGGTGATTGTGATCTCGACTGTCGGATTCGGGGTTTTCTTCTGGTTCGCGTGGTTGTTCAAGGTCAGTGAGGTTTCCTCTATCGTGCGAATGGTGACGAAGCGGCTTGCGAGAAAGAGCGCGTCATGAAAACCATTTCCGGGCGGTACACGCTTGTAGACCTGGTCGACGTGCGAACACCCGAACCCACCGACGCCGCCGGCTTTCGCCAGTTCGCCGTCGAAACCTGGCGGGGCGAGGACACCACGTTGCAAAGAAGCGTGCTGATCCGCACGCTTCGTTCCGACGATGCCCGGGTGCCTGCAGTTCTCGGTGCTGCACGAGCAGCAGCCGGCGTAGATGATCGTCGCTTGCTGCGAGTTCTTGACGTTGTCGACGTACCGGCAGATGGAGACCAGCCTTCGCGCATCGCTGTGATTAGTGAATGGGCAAGTGGTCGTACCTTGACCGAATTGCTCACCCAGCGTGAAGGCCACCCGGTTCGAGCAGAAGAAGCGCTGCTGTGGATCGGTGAGGTTGCCCGAGCACTCGCGTTTGCGGCAGATCGTGATTTGCACCACGGGCGGCTGCGGCCTTCCAGTGTGATCATGACCGATGCAGAAGAGGTGCGGGTCCGCGGACTTTCCGTTGATGCTGCGATCTTTGGCCCGCTCAGTGCGGGCGGCACTCGTCTGGCTGAAGATGTTGATGGATTGGGCAGCCTCGTCTACGCACTTACAACCGGTCTATGGCCGCAGGTGGGGATCGATCCTGCCGTTGTGGGTATTCCTCTTGCCCCGACCAATAAGGATCACGTTCTGCTGCCATCCGATGTCCGCGCGAGCATCCCGCGCGCCGTGGATGATCTCGTTGGCCGGTCGGTTCTCGATGCACCGAGGCCGCGTGGTGTCTCGCGGATCAACGATTCAGCGGGCTTCGCCGCCGCAACGGGAGCGGCCGCTGATTATCTGAGCCCTGTTTCATCCACGACCACCGTGATTTCACCGCCCAGTGTTCTGCGTACGGGTCGTAGTTGGGCAGTACGCATCGTGGGAAGTGCACTCGCACTAGCGGTGGTCGTCGTCATTGGTTGGGTCGGTGTGCAATTAATCAGCGGCGGTGGTTCTGGTCCAGCATTAAGCGCGAACGATCCGTCAGGTGATGCATCCATCCTCACTTCCGAGGCAACCCCGTTCGTCGAGGAATTTTTTGCGACCGGGGAATCCTTGTTGCCCATCGTCGGCGTTCGCTCTTATGACCCACTTGCCGACGACAACAACGACGGAAAGACCGATAAGAAACGCGGCCGTGAGAATGAGGAATCGGCCGCTTTTGTGATCGATGCTGATGGCACCACCGCGTGGGTCACCGAAACCTATGCACGTCGCGATCTTGATGGGAAAGGTGGCGTCGGGATCATTTTCGACATGGGTGAGCCGGTGTCAGTGAGTTCACTGTCTTTGGGTTTGGTGGGCTTTGGCACCGACGTTGACGTGCGGGTCTCGAATGAGATTCAGCGGGATCCCGATCTGTGGACCGAAGTCGTCTCCATCGATGCTGCGAGCATCATCACCGACATCCGGATCGCCCGTCCGGTTATCGGCAGATACGTTCTCGTGTGGCTCACGGGCCTGCCTCGAGAGTCTGGGAACGCAGAAAGCGGAAAATACTCCGGCGGGGTGGCGAGTGTGACTCTGCGCGGCACCATCCCCGCTTCCACCGATGCCTGAGGGCGCGGCGCCGCAATAGGCTTCGGATCGTGGTCGACCAGCGCACGGATGCCGAGTTATTGGCGGCCCATGTCTCTGGTGACCCCCAGGCTTTCAATACGTTGATCGGCCGGCATCGAGATCGGCTCTGGTCGGTGGCCCTGCGCACCACCTCTGATCCTGAAGAAGCCTCCGACGCCCTGCAAGATGCGCTGATCTCGGCTTTTCGCCGGGCTGAACAGTTCCGCGGCGATGCCGCAGTCACCACCTGGTTGCACCGAATTGTGGTTAATGCCTGTCTCGACCGGCTCCGTCGTAAGGCCGTTCGGGCCACTATTCCGCTGCCTGATGGCGACTACGACACCATCACCGCCCCCCAGATCCGGCTGGCTGACCCTCGAGATCATTTGGGCGAGCGTGAAGTTCAGCTGGCCGTGACCGAAGCCCTCGCCGAATTGCCCGAGGACCAACGGATTGCCGTTGTCCTGGTCGATATCGAGGGGTGGTCAATCGATGAGGCGGCGGCCTATTTGGCGTGCCCCGCTGGCACTGTCAAAAGCCGGTGCTTCCGAGGTCGGGCAAAACTCGCTGAACGGTTGGAATTTTTACGGAACCCTGACGGACCGGAGTCCGTCACACCAAGGCCCAGCAACGGGCCCGAAGGAGGTGATCGACGCCCATGAGCTCCATTGATGACGTTCCAGACCCCGAGTCCCTCGGCGAAGCAGCTGAGTTGGACCAGGAATGGGTGATCGAGGCACTTGCTGGGTTGGATTTCTTGGACCCGAACCGGGTCACTCCAGAGCCCATGCCCGACGCTGTCTGGGAGCAACTCACTACCGTTCTTGCCCTCGAACAGGCCTCGCGCTCAGGTGGCGGTGCCAGTTCAGAGATTCTTTCCTTCCCGACCGGTGGACGCCGCCGGCTCAACCTCACATCAGGTTTGATCGCCGCGAGTGTGGCCTTCCTTGCTGTGGGCTTGGCCGTGGTGGCGCTTCGTCCCACTGGCACGTCCGAGGTAGTGGCCGGCTCAAGTGCCGGTTCAACTGCTGACACCGTGGTCGCGGAGTCGAGTGCTGCGAATGCTCCTCAAGTTCTGCAGGCAGGGTTTGTGCCGCCAGCCCGCGCAATAACCCAGTCAGATATGGCCTACACCCCGGAAAATGTTGTCGGTCAGATCGATTCGATGATCGACGGTTTCGGGATGTCTTCGCCCCTGGAAATGCTTACCATGGACAGCCCCAAGACCATGAAAAAGGCCATGCGTACCAGTGGTTTTATGGCAAGTGATGAAAAACTGCGTAACTGCATCACCATGCTCACGAAGTCCGATCAGTCGCAAGCACTCATCGTTGATCGAGCGCAATACATGGGTTCTGATGCTGGCGTGATCGTGATCCCCGCGTTTATGGCGATCGACATCAGCAGTCCACCCCCGAGCAACATGCCCATAACCCTCGACATTTGGGTTGTCGGACCAAACTGCGGTGAACAAGACGGTGCAGTGCTGCGGCGTTTCACCCACACTCTCGACTGATCACGAGACCCCGGTGCTCACATCTGTTGTTGACGTTGCTCCCGAAGTATGGATTTCCGCGATCAACTTTGACGAGAGCCTTGACTCCACACTGGATGAATTAGCCGAGGAGTTCCTTTCCGACTCCGAAAAGTCGAGCTTTTCTGCCCTGCACCACCCCCACCGCCGACGCGAGTGGCTCTGCGCGCGGATCGCCGGCAAGGAGGCCGCACAAAGTTGGTGGGCACGGGAAGGCACCGACATCACTACGAGCAGCGTGACGATCACCTCCCTCGAGTCTGGGGCGCCCGTCATCACGCCAGCCGGTTTGTCGATCTCGCTGGCCCACACAACAGGATTCGCCGTTGCCGCCGTTGCCGCAAGTCCAGTGGGAATCGACGTTGAACGAGCCGACCGGCCGGTCCGCGCGCTGCAGCGCAGCCTGACCAGCGCCGAACAAGCAGAATGCGAGCGCCATGGCAAAAGCCCGCTCGAGGTACTGATGGCAAAGGAGTCGGCCGGAAAATCCCTCGGTATCGGCCTGGCCGGAAACCCCCGCGGCTTCACGGCCAAATGTGACGGATCGGATTGGTGGATCCGGACCGAACACCACTCCGCCCGGCCACTGCGCGTGCGAATCCATGACCACGGCATTCACCTGATCGCCATCTGCCTGCAGTAGGGCCCGGAATAAACGCAGCCCTAAGATCAGTTACACAGATCAGATACCCCACTCGGTATCTGCCACCGGCCTAAACCCTGCCCGCAATTACGTGAGGAATGACTAACTGTGAGCGAGATCCGCAACGTCATCATCGTTGGCTCCGGCCCCGCCGGCTACACGGCTGCCGTCTATGCAGCACGCGCCCAACTGAACCCTTTGATGTTCGAGGGATCGGTCACCGCAGGCGGTGCGCTCATGAACACCACCGAGGTGGAAAACTTCCCTGGGTTTGTCGACGGCATCATGGGCCCGGCTCTGATGGAGAACATGCGCGGACAGGCTGTACGTTTCGGCACCGAAATCATCACCGACGACGTCACTTCGATGGATCTGTCGGGTGAGGTAAAGACGGTGGTCGACGGAGCTGGCAACACCCACCAGGCAAAAGCCATCATTTTGGCGATGGGTTCTGGTTACCGCGAACTCGGATTGGAAAACGAGAAGCGGCTTTCGGGGCATGGTGTTTCGTGGTGCGCAACCTGTGATGGATTCTTCTTCCGCGACCACGACATCGCCGTTGTTGGTGGCGGAGACTCAGCCCTCGAGGAGGCCACGTTCCTCACGCGCTTTGCCAAGTCGGTCACGCTGATCCACCGTCGCGATTCCCTTCGGGCCAGCAAGATCATGCAAGAACGCGCGCTGTCGAATGAGAAAATGAAGTTCGCATGGAACAGCGAGGTTGTCGACGTGCTCGGTGATGCCAAACTCAGCGGCGTCATTCTCAAAGACACCGTGACGGGTGAGACCCGTGAGCTCCCCATCACCGGACTTTTCATCGCCATTGGTCACGACCCTCGCTCCGAGTTAGTCGTCGGACAGGTCGATCTGGACGCCGAAAACTATGTGAAGGTCAATGCCCCGTCCACACAGACAAACATTCCAGGAGTCTTTGCGTGTGGTGATCTCGTCGACCACACGTACCGCCAAGCGATCACCGCCGCTGGGACAGGCTGCGCCGCCGCCCTCGACGCTGAACGGTTCTTAGCTGCGTCCGAATAGGGGATTCCAGCCCCCTAACCCGTATTCTGATCGTTGAGTCTGTCCCTGAACGACTTACTAAATTTCCGAGGAGAACATGATGGGTGCCACCAAGATCGTGACCGACGCAAGCTTTGCCGACGACGTGTTGATGAGCGATAAGCCCGTCATCGTTGACTTCTGGGCCGAGTGGTGTGGTCCGTGCAAGATGATCGCCCCCATTCTGGAAGAAATTGCAGCAGAGAACGACGCCATCACCGTCGTCAAGCTCAATGTCGATGAGAACCCGCAGACCGCTGCGGCATACGGCATCACGTCCATCCCCACCATGAACGTGTTCAAGGGCGGGCAGATCGTCAAGACCATCATCGGTGCAAAGCCCAAGGCTGCTCTGCTCGCTGATCTGAACTCGATTCTGTAGGGGCATGATCCGCCTTGGGAGCACCGGGGCGGCCGTCGCGGAGGTGCGCGCACGGCTCGCGTACCTGGGTTTATGTGACGTTGACACCGGCGATGAGTTCGACGTTGACCTTGACCGTGCCGTTCGCACTTTCCAACAAGAGCGCGGCATCACTGTCGATGGAATCGTGGGACCGGTAACTTTTCGAAACCTCGAAGAAGCCCGTTGGAAGTTGGGTGATCGAGTTCTCGCCTTTTCACCTGGGCACCTTGTCACTGGTGATGACGTCAAAGAGTTGCAGCGCCGGTTAAGCCAACTTGGTTTCAATTGCGGTCGCATCGACGGGATTTTCGGTCCAGACACTGATCGGGCGCTCCGTGATTTTCAACTCGGCGTTGGCGTTCCTAGTGATGGCACCTGCGGCCCGGACACATATCGGGCATTCGAGCGCCTTGTGCGCACGGTCAGCGGTGGTGATTCATCGTTATTGCGCGAACAACTGGGCCTTGGCTCGTTGCAAACAGGTATCGCAGACAAGGTTGTGCTTCTCGATCCAGGTTCTGACGTGGAGCCGGACTTGTGTTTTGCGATCGCCTCCCGAACTGAAGGGCGCCTCGCAGCACTCGGGACCCAGGTGCTCATCAGCAGGCCGGCGCACATTGACAACGCGACTCCAACGGAAACTGAGCGAGCGGACTTTGCCAACCGGCTCAGCGCTGACCTCGTGCTGTCCATCCACATCAGCACATCGCTGAACCCGCTCGTCAACGGTGTTTCTTCCTTCTATTTCGGTGATCCGCTCGGCGGCGCGCACTCTTTTGCCGGAAAGGCACTGGCAACGCTCACGCAAGAGCAACTCGTTTCCCGAACCGACCTTCTCGATTGCCGGACCCATGCACGTTCGTGGGATCTGCTGAGGAGCACCCGGATGCCTGCTGTGCGCATTGAGGTGGGTTACATCTCAAATCCGGCCGATGCTAGGCGGCTGGGTAGTGCGAATTTTCACGACGCTGTTGCAGAAGGACTCACTGCTGCGCTTACCCAGATCTGTGCTCCCGCTTAACGTCGAATCTCAGAGTCAAGAATTTTCAGAGTCACGAATCCAGCGACGTAATCGACCGAACCGGCTGCGGCCACAGGAGTCTGGCCACGAATCCAGCAACTACCCCGAGTCCGGCTAACAGGAACGCCCACGCCAGCACTTTTTTCATCACCCCTCTATGGTGTCGTGCGTGAGTGGCTCCCGTCTAGACCCCTGGGTGGATTCCTACGCTCAGCGGGCTCGCGGTATGACCGCATCGGAAATCCGGGCGCTGTTCTCGGTGGCGAGCCGGCCCGAGGTTGTCTCCCTTGCAGGCGGAATGCCGTTTGTGCAGGCGTTGAACATGGACATGGTCGCCGAGACCGCCGCTCGCTTGCTCAAAGAGCGCGGGGCCACCGCCTTGCAGTACGGATCCGGTCAAGGAGACATGTCGCTGCGCGAGCAGATCCTTGAAGTAATCGGTGAAGTTGGCGTACAGGCCCACCCCGACGACATCGTCGTGACCACCGGCTCGCAGATGGCTCTTGACCTGGTGACCCGAGTGTTTTGTGATCCCGGCGACACCGTTCTCGTTGAATCTCCTTCTTACGTCGGTGCGCTTGGTGTTTTTCGATCCTTCGAGTGCGACATCGTCCACGTCGCTATGGACGAGGAGGGGCTGAACCCGCAGGCTCTTACCGATGCCATCACCGCGGCGCGTTCAGCCGGTAAGAAAATCAAAATGATTTACACGATCCCGTCTTTTCACAACCCGGCCGGTGTGACCCAAGGACCGCAACGGCGAGCAGAGATATTGCGGATCGCCCAATCCGCCGGGATTCTGGTCCTCGAGGATGATCCCTACGGGCTGCTCGGTTTTGAAGGCGAAGTTCCTCGTGCGCTGCGTGCCGATGATGCCGAAGGTGTCATTTATCTTGGCTCGTTCTCCAAAACGATTGCCTCCGGGCTGCGCGTGGGTTGGGCGGTAGCACCGCACGGCGTGCGGGAGAAGTTGGTGTTGGCCGCAGAAGCCGCCACTTTGTGTCCGTCAAACTATGCCCAGCTCACGGTCTCTGAGTACTTAGCAACTCAGCCGTGGCGCGAGCAGATCAAGACTTTCCGCGAGCTCTACCGCGAGCGCCGTGATGCACTTTTGGAATCCCTCCAGGCGATGATGCCCGAGGGGACCACGTGGACGATCCCAGCCGGTGGTTTCTACTCCTGGGTCACTCTGCCGGCTGGCCTTGACGCAACCGCCATGCTGCCGCGCGCGCTTGCTGAACTTGTTGCGTACGTGCCGGGTACTGGTTTCTATGTGAACGGTGCGGGGCGTAACAACCTGCGGTTGTCCTATTGCTACCCAGACCCTGATCGCATTCGTGAAGGAGTGCGCCGGCTTGCAGGTGTGATCGAGGCCGAACTTGATTTGGCGCGTACCTTTGGCACAACCCACACCCTCGCTACCTCCCATGGTGAGTCCACCCCAACCCCAGATATGGCTTAGGCGTTTATTTCATGACTGTGCATGTTCTTGTTCTTGCCGGTGGTCTATCCCCCGAGCGTGATGTCTCGCTCCGTTCTGGTCGGCGCGCAGCGGAGGCGCTCCGGCGCGCCCGTCCTGACTGGGAAGTTACGGAAGCAGATGTTGACGCAGCACTGCTTGACCTCATTGCCGCCCACCGACCCGACTGCGTTGTGTCCATGTTGCACGGTGCAGCTGGCGAAGACGGATCCCTTCGAGATCTGTTGGAGTCATTGAAGATTCCTTACCTTGGATCAAATGCGCGGTCCAGCCGAATTGCCTTCGATAAGCCCGTTGCCTCGACCGTGGTGGAGCGCTTGGGGATCAACGTTCCTGCATTTATGGTGTTGCCGCAGTCGACGTTCCGGGAGTTGGGCGCCGCTTCTGTTATGGCTGCCGTGGTGAGTCGAGTTGGGCTGCCTTTGATCGTGAAGCCAACGTCGGGTGGCAGTGCGCTTGGCATCTCTGTGGTGCGCGACGCAGTCGATTTGCCCTCAGCATTGGTCGGTGCATTTTCCTACGCTGACACCGCAATGATTCAGGCCTTCGTGAGCGGTACCGAAGTTGCGGCGTGCGTGCTTGGCGCAGAAGTCTTGCCCGTGATTGAAATTTGCCCGCCTGCTGGCATTTACGACTACAACGCGCGGTATACCGCTGGTACCACTGAGTTCTTCTGCCCCGCGCGTCTTACCGATGAAGAGATTCAATCCGTGATTTCCACGGCCCTTACCGTTCATCAAGGTCTTGGTCTCACCGACTGGTCACGTTCTGATCTGATCGTTGATGGATCGGGAACCGTATGGTTTCTTGAGGTAAACGTTGCACCTGGAATGACCGAGACTTCCCTTATGCCGCAGGCAATCGCTGCATCTTCTTTGAAGGTGGGCGATGTGATCGCCACACTGGTGGAGTCTCGTAATCAGGTGATGTGATCGACGATGCGTCGAAGGTCTTCAACGTCGGCGCACTCAATCACCACAGTGCCTTTTTTCTTGGGCGTTGCAAAACCATCTAGGCGCACGCGGGTTTCGAGCGCATCGGCCAACCGAGTCGTCATCTCTTCAGTTATTTCAGTCGCTGCTGAATTTCTTTTTTTGCGTTCGCGTGTTTGCTTCTCTTTGCGTGGAGTGGTGGCATCACCAACAATGACGATTTCCTCAACAGCACGAACACTTAATCCTTCTGCGACGATGCGCGTGGCGAGTGCTTCCATTGCAGCGGGGTCATCTAGTGAGAGCAACGCGCGTGCGTGCCCTGCACTGAGTACGCCGGCTGCTACTCGCCTCTGCACATCAGTGGGAAGTTTTAGCAACCTGATCGTGTTGGTGATTTGCGGCCGCGATCTACCGATGCGTTGTGCAAGTTCTTCTTGAGTGCAACCGAAATCTGCGAGCATCTGTGAATATGCAGCTGCCTCTTCGAGTGCATTCAAGTTGGCCCGGTGCAGGTTTTCTAGCAGTGCATCGCGCAGCAGATCGGCATCTTCGGTATGTCGGATGAGTGCGGGAATGAATTCAAGGCCCACCTGCTTGCTGGCCCGCAGTCTGCGTTCACCAGCAACGAGTTCATATCCAGAAGCGGTAGGGCGCACCACGATGGGTTGCAGTAACCCGATTGTGCGGATCGATGTGACCAGTTCAGCGAGTGCGTCTTCATCAAACACCTCGCGCGGTTGTCGCGGATTAGGTGCGATCGACTCGATCGGCAGCTCGGCGTAGCCCACAACTTCTGGGCTGGGTTCGGGCTTGCTCTTCTTCGCTGCCGGCTTTACCGAAGGTGCAGCCTTCTCCGTGGGGATGAGGGCCCCCAACCCTCGGCCTAGACCGCGCTTCTCCGCCATTCAATCCTCCGTGTTGTGGATAACCTGTGTATAACTAACGTGGTGTGGGTGCGCCCCACTCGTCCAGTTGCATCGCGGCCTCGGTGTACGCCAGCGATCCGGACGAGTTTCGGTCATAGGTGAGCACGGTTTGGCCGTACGAGGGAGCTTCGGAGATTCGCACGGCCCGCGGAATGACGGTGTCTAGGACCCTGGCCCCAAAATGGGTTCGCACCTCATCTGCCACCTGGCTGGCCAACCGGGTGCGCCCGTCGTACATCGTGAGCATGATCGCACTCACCTGCAGATCCGGGTTGAGGTGAGAGGTGACCATGTCGACTGTTCGCAGTAATTGAGAGAGCCCTTCTAGGGCGTAGTACTCACACTGGATGGGCAGCAGTACCTCACGGGCAGCCACCAGGGCATTCAAGGTGAGCAGCCCGAGGCTGGGCGGGCAGTCAATAATCAAGTAATCCAGATCTGGGTGGGTCGCAACGTAGGCATCAACTGCTTCTCGGAGCTGGTACTCCCGGCGCTCAGCGGCCACCAGCTCAATCTCGGCACCTGCCAGATCAATGGTTGCGGGCACCCCTATAAGTCCTGATATATCCGGACATTCCATGACAACATCTTCGATATTCGCCTCACCGGTGATCACCTCGTACGTGCCGCGGACTCCCTCTCGGTGATCCAAACCCAAGGCCGTGGAGGCATTTCCTTGGGGGTCTAAATCAAGTACGAGAACAGACTTTCCAGCAAGGGCAAGGGCTGCTGCGACGTTAACCGTAGAAGTGGTTTTTCCCACTCCCCCTTTTTGGTTGGCGACGGTGATTACCCGGGTCATGCTGGCCAACCTAGGCCGGCCACTCGGCCCGGTTCAGGCGATGTTTCCCGTGAAACATTGGGCCAGCCCAGACCAGCATCTCGAGGGGGAAGGTTCTCCGGGGGAGTCTGCACAACGGTGGGTGTCTCGGGCACGGCCCTATTGTGCAGGAGAGGTGCGCGCTACAACCACAGTGGTCAAGGGATCCACTACCCCTGCTCCCAGAGTCACTACTTCTGCCTCGACCACACCCGCTGCTGCCAATGCAGCACCAGCGCCGTCGACTTCCTCTTGCGCACTTGCTCCTTTGAGGGCCAGCAGGGTGCCACCCCGTCGGGCTAGCGGCAGGGTCCAGCCGACCAGCTTGTCCATGGGAGCAACAGCGCGAGCGGTCACCACATCTACGCCCACCCAGGTGGGCGTGCCCGGCAAGTCTTCAGCTCGAGCCCGGACCACCTGCACGCGAGTGGTCAACCCAAGTTCAATGATGGCCTCGGTGAGAAATGTCGCTCTGCGAAGGAGTGGCTCTACCAGAACCACAGAGATATCCGGGCGGGCCAGCGCCCATACCAATCCAGGTAGCCCGGCCCCTGAGCCTACGTCGGCAACAACGCAACCAGCTGGGATAAGTCCGGTGGCAGGGTCAGCCACTACGGCGCAATTCAAGATATGTCGGTCCCATAGCCGCGGGATCTCCCGAGGGCCGATGAGTCCGCGTTCGGTGCCCGGACCAGCCAGCAGCTCCGCGTACCCCACTAGACCGACCCGTGCTGGCTCCAGCCACAGGGGGAGAGTCGGCACGGTGGATCGGTGTGCGTTCTCCTCGTGTGAATGTTTCACGGGAAACCTTCGAGTTGGCCGGAAATTAAGAGACGCGAATAACCACGAAACGAGTGGGTTCTTCGCCCTCAGATTCGCTGGCAAGACCAGCCTCGGCCACAACGTCGTGAACGACCTTGCGCTCGAAGGGGGTCATCGGATCCATCCGGACAGGAGCAGAGGTGCGCTGAGCTTCAGCAATCGCCTCCCGAGCCTTTTCCGCCAAAATTTCGCGCTGGGCAGCCCGGTGGCCGGCAATGTCGAGCATGAGGCGTGACCGCTCACCAGTTTCCCGAGTGGCAGCAAGTCGGGTGAGTTCTTGAAGGGCTTGCAGCACCTCACCATCAGCGCCCACCAGGTTGCCGAGATCTCCCTTGTTGACCTCGACCACGGAAACCATGGCCCGGTTTCCTTCAACGTCAATGTCGATATCGCCGTCTAGATCAGCAATGTCAAGGAGGGCTTCTAGGTAGTCAGCAGCAGCGTCGCCTTCTTGCTCGAGCAGGTTTACCGACGCTTCAGTCTTCTCAGTCATCTTGCTCCTACTTTTTCTTCCGCTTGGCGCGGGGGGCTTTTTTGGGCTGTACTCGGGGAGTGTTTTCCGACGCAGTGTCGGTAACTTCTTCAATCACCACGGTGCCGGACTTTCTCGCCAGCTTCTCCGCTTTGCGCTTCTCTTTTGCCTCATAAGCGGGAGTGCCGGGCTGTGGGTTATTGCGGATAACCCAGAACTGCTGACCCATCGACCACAGGTTCGTGGTGAACCAGTAGATGAGAACACCGATCGGGAAGTTCACGCCACCCACTGCAAAGACGATGGGGAATACATACAGCAGGATCTTCTGCTGGCGAACCATCGGGTTATCCGGTGCAGTGTTCTTCACGATCAATTGACGCTGGGTAAGGAATGTGGTCGCAGACATCAAGATGATCAAAATGAAGGCAAGGATGCGGGTATTGATCGGGTTCGGAGATTCATCCGCATTCCAGAATGTGGCGTACAACGGCACACCGAAGATTGAAGCGTCGTGCGCAATGTCGAGGAGATACTCGTACTGCGGCCAATTGAAAACACCCTCGGGGACTTTCATTGCGATGCCCTGCAAAACACTGAACAACGCGAAGAAGATGGGGGCTTGTAACAAAATTGGCAGACATGAAGCGAGAGGGTTAGTGCCAGTTTCCTTGTACAGCTTCATCATTTCTTGCGACTGGCGCTCACGGTCACCCGCGTACTTCTTTTGAATCTCTTTCATCTGCGGCTGAATTATTTGCAGGCCGCGCTGAGCCTTGATCTGCTTAACAAAAAGTGGAATGAGCAAGATACGAATTACCAGCACAAGACCGACGATTGACAGTGCCCAGGTCCAGCCGCTAGCCGGATTCATGAACGTGCTCAGTAGTTGGTGGAACTGGACAAGAACCCAGCTCACACCGGTACGGAGCCAATCGAGAATGAACATCGTTGAAGTCAATCTCCTACATAGTCGAAGTCACGCTGATCAAGTCATGCTGCCGTTCGAAGCGCCACGTCGATCCCGACCATCCGGGTGGATATCTGGCAACCAACGCCCCTTGGCTGGAACGGGGTCAAGGCCACCGCCATTCCAAGGATTGCACCGTAGTAGACGCCAGACGGCCAAGATTAGGCCCTTACCCGAACCGTGCATGCGGATGGATCCCCATGCGTACGCAGAACAGCTGGGGTGGAAACGACAACTCGGCGGAAGTACCGGGGAGATGATCCGCTGGTAGACCCAAATCAGCGCAAGCAACACCTGCGCCACGAGGAAGCCCAGGGTGTGATCCCACACCCACAAAAGCTCCCTACCCACACGAGTCATGGCCGACTTTCGAGTTTCAGACGTGCCCTTGCGATTCCACTCACCACGTCGTTAGTCAGTGACTCACTCTCTCCTGCGCCGGGCAAGGCCCGAACAACCCACAAAGATCCCCTGGGCAAATCGTCTATACAGGATGCGAATGCAGCTCGGATACGACGGGCAGTTCTGTGGCGCACTACTGAATTGCCGACCGACTTACTGATCGTGAGACCCACACGTGGCTCTTCGGAAGCGCCCGTGGCTAAAACGTGCAAAACCACCGCGCCCGATGGAATTCGAACTCCACGGCGGGTGGTTTCACGAAACTGGGGTGCCGACCGCATCCGGTTCGACGCGGGCAACATGACGAGACCGTCAGGCGGAGAGGCGCTCGCGGCCCTTCGACCGACGGGCGGCGAGGATGCTGCGGCCAGCACGGGTGCGCATACGAGCCCGGAAGCCGTGGGTCTTGGCCCGACGACGGGTATTGGGCTGGAAAGTGCGCTTCATGGCCGGACTCCTGCGTTGGTGGGGATGAGCCTGCTGAGATTACGGCCACTACAGCCCTTTGGTCAAACTGGGCCCCTTGATACCTGCTGCCCTCTTATCCACAAGCTAGCAAAGTCCCAAAAAAGAGGCTTGTCTAGCGAGTCTGCACGAGATATGGTTCTGGCCGCTAGTCCACATCTGTGGATAACCATGTGGATGAGTTGCGGACATAACGATGAGGAGTGGGTTAATGGCAGAGGAAACTGATCTCACTGAGGTGTGGAATCAGACCCTTAGCCGGCTTTCGGATGGCTCTCTCAACCCGCAGCAACGGGCATTTGTCAGCCTGACCCGGCCGCTCGGACTTGTTGAGGACACCGCGCTGATCGCGGCGCCGAATGAATTCACCAAAGATGTCCTCGAAACTCGGTTACGGCCAGCTGTTGTTGCCGCCTTGTCAGACATTTTGGGGCGGGAGATGCGTCTTGCCGTCACAGTAGATCCCTCCATCAGCACCGACCT
>JBIISH010000184.1:0-4292 GCA_044341115.1 Candidatus Nanopelagicales bacterium | reverse complement strand
ACAAAAAGCACATCAAAACCGGTATCGGGGGCAGCTGCATCTGGGTTGAATCGACGTGGATTGGTGGCCTGCAATAGCGGCGTGATCGGCACCCCGAACTCACCACTTGCAGCCCGACTCCAAGTGTTACTCGCCGCAAAGTTCGCATCGAAGGTGGCGGGCTCGTCCGCCTCGACCAATTCAGGATGCGAAATCACCCACTGCATCCACACTGGTCCCGCAGCGTTGGGGGTTTTCGGAACTTCGCGCGGATCAACTCGGCGCAACCCGCGCAGCGCGAGCACCACGTCTTCTTCAGCACGCTTGGCACTCGTAGCGCCGCCGCGGAACACCACGCTCGCTTCTTGGCCCCGCCGTTGCAGTGCATCAACAAGATCGCGCGCGAACCAGGTGTCGCCCCATTGATCTCCCGCTTCACCCTTGGGAGATGAGATAACCACGGACCAGCGCAGGGCTCGTTCTCGCCCAGCACCGGTCAGTTTGGAAAGCAGGTCCACGTGATCAGCCTCGCACTCCGCGAAGAAAGCCCGTACCCCACGCGCCGTGCATGGTCGCAAAGACTGCGGGTAACAGAACCGCTGAGGCCGGCGCCAACCGATGTTTGATCGCAGTACGAGCACTGGCCGCAAGATTCCCAGCGACGTAAACAGCCGGGGCGGCAATTCCCAGCGCGGTGAGCCAGGTAGTTCCCGTCGAAATTCCCACCACCGCGAGCACAACTCCTGCTCCAACGCCGACAACGGTTACCGGTGCCGCGAGGTAACGGAGGGAAACTGTGTCGGGGTGCCTCCGCGCAACTTCGCGGCGCCAACGGCCATAGTCGTGGTACTGCCGAGCAAGGGCGCGCAGCGTTGGCCGCGGCCGGTACGACACCCGCATCATGGGCGTGAACCACACTTGCCCACCAGATTGGCGGATCCGATAGTTCATCTCCCAATCTTGGGCGCGCACCATGGTTTCGTCGTAGCCGCCAACACGATCAAGCGCACTACGTTGAAAGCAACCCAGGTACACGGTGAGTGCCGGGCCGGCTTCGCCACCAATGTGAAACGCAGCACCACCCACACCAAATGCGGATTTCATTGCCGCAGCAATTGCTGATTCAGTGGGCGTGCTGCCCTCTGCATCCATGATTCCACCCACGTTGTCTGCGCCGGTACTCACCAGAGTTTCCACTCCGGTGCGCACGTAATCGGACGAGACCATCGCATGACCATCGACTCGAACCACAATGTCTGAATCCATGAAGGTGATCGCCGCGTTGAGCCCCGTCGGTGTTTTCCCACTGGGATTTTCCACCACATGAACATTCGCGTGTTCGATGGAAATTTGCTCTGCAATCGCCTGTGTCGCATCCCGTGAAGGCCCGACAGCAATCACAATGTCTAGTGGCCCCGGATAGTCCTGTTCGAGCAGGCGCAGAACGGAATCGCGAAGGTGACGCTCCTCATTGATGACTGGCATCACGACCACTACCCGCGGAGAAGTACTCACTGTTCTGCAACCGGGTCATCATCTGGAACGGCGGTTCCCAGTTCAACGTGCGCCAGCAAACCTGGGTAGGTAGCAACCGTTTTAGTGAGGAAGTGATCATCAAGAACGCGCGAGGTGTTTTCCGTGGATCCGTGGCGCACATACACATAACCAAGGCCATGTGTTCGGTACACCAGTCCACCGTGCGCAAGGACGCGATCCAAGAGCGCTCGATCCACCGACTTGGGAATGGGACGCCAGCCACCGACCGATGCCAAATCGCCACGCGAAATCAAGATGGTGCCACCAGCTACAAAGTCTGCGTATTTCTCAGAGCGGTAGGTGGGCCGGAACACCGTGCAGTCTTGGGCCGCAAGGTGGATGTAATCCAACGCCTTGCCCACCACCTGCGCCCCGGAATACATGCGCGCAAGCACTAGATCCCAGATGTGTTCTGGCGCGTAGTAATCGTCGTCGTCCATCTTGGTGAGCAAATCACCTTCAGCGCGATCGGTTGCTTCTTGCAAAACCTGACCCAGGTTGCGATCTGCTGGCACACCGATGATCGCCCAATGGCCGCCCCAACCCTCGAGTAAGCCCCGGACATCAACCGTGGTGGGTTCATCACCATGGACCGCAACGATCACTTGAACATACGGATAGGTCTGCTGCGTAATCATTGACAGCGCGTGCTCTAACCGCTCTGGGCGATGCGTTGCCAGAAGTACCGAGACCGTTGGCCAATCCCCCACAGCAGGTAGCGGTGAGTGGTGGCGTAGAACTTCTCTGCGTGATCGAACTGAGGCAACCTGCCATCCCAGATGATCGTCAAGAGCCGGCGGGTTCGAGGCCTCGTTGAGAATCACTACCCCAGCAGCTTGCAATTGCGCCCGCACCGTAGACGAGAGTGCATCCGCGCTGGTAACCGCCGACACCTCGCGCAGTGCGCGTACGTGCGTGGAATCGAGCCATGCTGGAAGGCCAAGACTCGACGCCGCAACCGTGCTACCCACAACATCGCTGCGTCGCCCAATCGGCCGATGCACCGCCGGGTCGATGAGCACCGATCGCCCAGACCAATTCTCAGAATCAATAACGACGATTCGATCCGAGCCAATCTGAGCCGTTGATCCCACATTCCACGACGAACCAGAATCGACGAGCAACACATCAGTGCGCTGCACGTGCTTATCAACATCGGCGGAATCGGTGATGACGTCTTCAATCTCCGCAGCCAGAACTCCATGGAAGTTCACACCGGGAGTCCAGGTCAGGCGCGCATGCGGGGTGCCGGTAGGAGTAGGCGCGAGCAACCGCAGGCACCCGGATAAAACGATGCCGGGATCTAGGGCAGTTGCCAAATCCACTTCAACAATCGCCCGAGGCCCGCTCGCATCAACTCGAAACTTCACGACTCCAGCCAGACCCAAGTTTCCGAGCCAGCCCTTGCTAGGAGGGCTCCAGGAGGCAACCTCAAGATCTAGATGGGTAATTGCGGCCGAACCCACTGAAGCCACCGCCAGTTCCCGGAGTGCATCGAGGGAATCTGCCCGTACTTTCCATGAGGTATCGCCTCGCTGAGCCCGGATGCGGGATCCCGGCGTATTCGGAGCGGCCACGCGAACACTGTAGGGGGAAGAGCTTGGCTACCCTTGGGGTTATGTCCCTGCGCCTCTCAGTAATCGGTACTGGCTACCTTGGAGCCACCCACGCTGCCTGCATGGCCGAGTTGGGCTACGAGGTAATCGGGGTCGACATCGATCCGGCCAAAGTGGAGCTCTTGAACTCTGGACAGGTGCCGTTCTATGAGCCCGGCCTCGATGAGGTGCTGGCGAGAAACATCAAGGCCGGCCGGCTGCGCTTCACCACTTCTTTCGAAGAGGCCGGCAACGGCGCCGACGTTCATTTCATTTGCGTAGGAACCCCGCAGCAGGCCGGTGCTCACGCAGCAGACATGCGTCAAGTTTTCGGCTCGGTCGAGGCGCTCATCCCCTTCCTCTCACCCGGTGATCTCGTGGTGGGCAAGAGCACTGTTCCGGTGGGAACGGCTGAGACAATCGAAGGCATCTTGAAAGCTTCTGCCCCATCGGGTGTTGAAGTCGCCTGGAACCCGGAGTTCCTCCGGGAAGGTTTTGCCGTCCAAGACACACTGCATCCCGATCGCCTGGTGATTGGCGTGCGCAGCGAACGCAGCGAGGAGTTGCTCCGCGAGGTCTATGCGCCGATCACCGCTGAGGGTGTGCCGTTCGTGGTCACAGACTTTGCCACTGCTGAGTTGGTGAAAGTTGCCGCGAACTCATTCCTTGCCACCAAGATCTCCTTCATTAATGCGATGGCCGAGGTGTGCGAGGCGGCCGGTGCCGACGTGACTCAACTTGCAACCGCGATTGGCTATGACACCCGCATCGGCAGCAGGTTCTTGGCCGCAGGGCTCGGCTTTGGTGGCGGCTGTCTGCCTAAGGACATCCGTGCATTCATGGCTCGTGCCGGTGAACTCGGCGCCGAAGAAGCATTGACCTTCCTCCGCGAGGTGGATCAGATCAACCTGCGCCGGCGCGCCCACACCGTTGATTTAGCACGGGCTCTCGTCGGCGGTAATTTGCGCGGCAAGCGCGTATGCGTATGGGGCGCCGCATTCAAACCCAATAGCGACGATGTACGCGACTCACCATCTCTCGATGTTGCCGTCGCAATCTCCAATGCAGGCGCCGATGTTGTGGTGCATGACCCCAAGGGACTCACCAACGCAGAGCGCGTTTACCCCAACCTTGCCTACGAACAAGACGTGTTGAAGGCGGCCGCAGATGCCGATCTCATCG